>NZ_DBFEGU010000066.1:0-5074 GCF_048329335.1 Eggerthella sp.
ACCTGGTGTAACGTCGCGGGTTGCGCGTCTTGGGGCGCGGAGGCATCCAAGTGCGCTCGAAGTGCAACATCGCGGGCAAAACCGTGCAACGGACGCGCTGAACGGTTTTGCGCCGATAGATGGCATGACGGCGGAAGCGAAGTCGAACAGCGGAAATCGAACGGTTTGGTAATCTCGACGAGGGCTCGGTCGCGGCATCTCGGACCCGCAGAGCGCGATCGAAGGAGTTTTCCCAGGTCGGATGTTCGAAGCGTAAATAAAAGCGAATCGATAGGATTACCAAACCGCCCGATTGCTGCCACGAAGCGGGGATTTCGCCGTCAAATCGGCATCGACGGGTGTTGACGCATGCCGCCGTGCACGTAGGGCGGCATGCTGTCGGTCAAGACGGCGCGCTTCGAGTGCTCCGCATGAAAAAGATACCGAAGCGTCGGAGAATGCGAGGGGAGGCCGCGCAGGGCGCAGGTAGTTTGCTATCATGGGACGACACATCTGCATCGTATGAGAAGGAAGTTCCATGTCGCTATCCATCGGTATCGTCGGTCTGCCGAACGTCGGCAAGTCCACGCTGTTCACGGCCCTCACGAACAAGGGCGGCCTCGCGGCCAACTACCCGTTCGCCACCATCGAGCCCAACGTGGGCGTGGTGCCCGTGCCCGACGCGCGCCTGGACGCGCTGGCGAACATCGACCATCCCACGCGCATCGTGCCCGCCACCATCGAGTTCGTGGACATCGCGGGTCTCGTGGCCGGCGCCAGCCAGGGCGAGGGCCTGGGCAACCAGTTCCTCGCGAACATCCGCGAGACGGACGCCATCTGCGAAGTCGTGCGTTTCTTCGGTGACCCCGACGTGGTGCACGTGGCGGGCCGGGTGGACCCGAGCAGCGACGTGGACACCATCAAGACCGAGCTCATGCTGGCCGACATGGCCACCATCGAGAAGGCCCTGCCGCGCTTGGAAAAAGAGGCGAAGCGCGACAAGGACGGCGCCAAGAAGGTCGAGGTGGCGAAGAAGGTGCTCGCAGGCCTGGACGAGGGGCACCGCGCCCGCACGTTGGGGCTGGACGAGGACGAGCAGGCTGCCATTTACGATCTGCACCTGCTGACGATGAAGCCCATGCTGTACATCGCCAACGTGGACGAGGACCAACTGGACGCCGATCTGCCCGAGATCGACGGCTGCCGCCCCGTGCCCATCAGCGCGAAGGTGGAGGCCGACCTGGCCGAGCTCGAACCTGCCGAGGCGAAGGAGTACCTGGAGGCCATGGGTCTCGAAGAGAGCGGCCTGGCGCGCCTGGTGCGCGAGGCGTATAAACTTCTGGGGCTGCAGTCGTACTTCACCACCGGCGAACAGGAAACGCGCGCTTGGACCATCCCCGTCGGTGCGAAGGCTCCGCAGGCGGCGGGCGTCATCCACACCGATTTCGAGCGCGGCTTCATCAAGGCGGAGACGGCCTCGTACGAAGACTACGTGGGGCTGGGCGGCGAGAAGGGCTGCCGCGATGCCGGCAAGCTTCGTCAGGAAGGCAAGGAGTACGTCGTCCAGGACGGCGACGTCATGCACTTCAAGTTCAACGTGTAAGGAATTCGTCCCGAACCCCCTTTGAACAGGGGGTTCGGTTTTTAACGGAAACGTCTAATGCATGCCGGGGTATACGGCTCCGGTGGCGGGCGCGGGCGCGTCGCCGCGATCGGGCGGAATCACGCCGAACTCGACCAGCAGACCGTAGAGGTCGGTCCCCTTGATCTTCTCGATTCCCTCGTGCAGGGCGAGCTTTTCGAGGGGATTCATCTCCATGTCGGTGATGGGCTTGCCGTCCCTGATCAACGTGGTGGCGTTCAGCAAATCGCGGATGTCGAACGCGCTGCCCCATACTTCGGGCACGCCGCGGTCGACGTTGCACAGCGTGTAGACGGCTTCCATGCCGGTGCGCATGGAATACTCGGTGGTGAAAATGGTGTCGCGCGGCGTTTCCGCGAATTGGCCGATGAACGCGAAGTTCACCGCGCCTTCGGGCACGACGTCGGGTCGGTCGCCTGCGGCGCGCGGCATGAAGAATGCCGTGATGTAGGGCATCATGCACGGAACCGTGTTGGCGTTCTTCTCGGCGAGTTCTTCGATCTGCGATTCGGGAACGCCCAGGTGGTACAGCCATTCCATGCATACTTCCTTGCCGGTGCATTCGCGCAGGGTTTTCTTCACGTAGTTGCCGGGCACATCGGTGAACAGGCCGTATATCCAGCCGCACAGCTGATCGCCGGGCTGGGCTCTGAACTGGGGTTGCCTGTTGAACGTCCAACTTAAAAGCCAGTTCGAATCTTTTACGGTAACGATGCCGCCGGTTACGACGCCGCCCGAGAACGGATCGCGACGGCAAATGCTCTCGATATAGGGAACGATCTTCTCATCGAGCGTCGTGCCGGTGGCGCTCATCCAGTTGGACTTCTCCGGATCGCCGATGAATTTTTCCGGATTCCCGAATGCGGAATCCTGCCGTGCGATACGTCGCCACAGGTCGAATCCGGTTCCTTTTTCCAGCACGGCGTTGAACTGGGCCGGCTCGTCTTGCGATCCGAAGGACGAATTGGCGACGCAGCTGCCGTTGGTGATGAACAGCAGGTCGTCGTCGGTGAGGTGAAACGTCTTGTCGGCCCCTTCGCATATCGTCTGCACCTCGGTGGCTACTTTGCGCTCCGGGGTGCTGGAGAACGTGATGTCGACGACCTCGGTGTTCAGATGGATCTGCACGCCCTGGCCTTTCAGGTAGTTCACCATGGGCAGGATGAGGGATTCGAACTGGTTGTACCGGGTGAAGCGCAGTGCGCTGAAGTCGGGGAGCCCGCCGACGTGGTGGACGAAACGCTGGATGTAGCGCTTCATCTCGAGCGCGCTGTGCCAGCTCTCGAAGGCGAACATGGTGCGCCAGTACAGCCAGAAGTTGGAATCGAGCACATCGTCGGAAAAATAGTCGGTTATGGGCTTGTCGTCGAGTTGCTCTTCGGGGGTGAAGAACAGGTTCATGATCTCCATGCACGCCTTGTCGGACAGGTTGAATGTATTGTCGAGGCCGGCGTCTTCACCCCGGTTGACCGTTGCGCGGCACAGGGAATAATTGGGATCGCGCTTGTTCAATTGATAGTAGTAATCGAGGATGCTCATGTTCTCGTCCTCGATGGAGGGGATGGATCGGAACAGGTCCCACATCACTTCGAAGTGGTTGTCCATCTCGCGACCGCCGCGCATAGTGAAGCCGAGCTGGGGATACTCCCACCCGTCGCAGGCGCCGCCCGGTTCGGCGTCGCGTTCGAACAGGTGCACGCGCGAGCCGTCCATCTGAGCATCCCTGATCAGGTAGCACGCGGCCGACAAGCCCGCCAGCCCGGTGCCGACGATGTAGGCCGATTTGTCCTCGATGCCCTCCGGCTTTGCCGGGCGGGCGAATGCTTCGTAGTTTCCGCTGGAATAGTACACAGGCTCTCCAATCTCTCGACGTAGGGGTACGGCCCCCATTGTGATGCGGGGCGTCCGAGGGCGAAGAGGGCGTACCGACCTGATGCGGCTTCGTTTGGAAGGGGTAACGTGGGGGTTCGGGTTGTCGCATGCCGCGGTGTCGAAGAACCCAGAACGGCTTGCATTGCGTTCGGCGTCGGCTTCGTAGCTTTGTTGCCGCTCGAACGATTGCGGCCGGCTTGTTTTCCGTTTGTGTATACTGATCACGAACAATGCGCTGAAGCGTGTCGGATGGTTCGAGCGGCCGCGCGTGTCGAGCGCGATCGGGTGAGCATGGTCGGGGAGCGAGGATTATCTATGGACGAGATCGGGAAGCTGGGCTTCGGGTTCATGAGGCTGCCCGTCGTCGAGGGCGACGGCGGCAAGGAGATCGACATCGAGCAGGTCAAGCATATGGTAGACCTGTTCATGGACGCGGGCTTCACCTATTTCGACACGGCGCGCGGCTACCATAACGGCCGGTCGGAGGCGGCGCTGCGCGAGGCCGTCGTCGAGCGCTATCCGCGCGAATCGTTCCAGGTTGCCACGAAGCTGCCGGCGTGGCTGGCGAAAAACGCCGATCATGCGCGCGCCATGTTCGACAAGTCGCTGCGCGAGACGGGGGCGGGTTATTTCGACTTCTTCTTGCTGCATAACCTGGGCGAGGAGCGCACGCGCCTGTTCGACGACTTCGGCCTGTGGGACTTCCTGCACGAGAAGAAGGAGGCGGGTCTGATCCGCAACCTGGGCTTCTCCATCCACGACAAGGCTGCCGTGTTGGAAGAGGTGCTGGAGGCGCATCCCGAGGTGGACTTCGTGCAGCTGCAGATCAATTACGCCGACTGGGAGAGCGAAACCGTCGAATCGCGCAAGTGCTACGAGGCTGCGCGCGCCCACGGGCTGCCTGTCGTGGTGATGGAGCCCGTTAAGGGCGGCTCGCTCGTGCATCTGCCCGAGGAGGCGGCGGACGTGCTGCGCGCCGTGAATCCGGACGAGTCGCTGCCCTCGTGGGCGCTGCGGTTCGCCGCGTCGCTGCCGGGCGTGCTCACCGTGCTGTCGGGTATGTCCACACCCGATCAGGTGCGCGATAACACGCAGATCATGCGTTCGTTCCATCCGCTGGCGCACGAGGAGGACGAGGCGCTGGCGCGCGTGCGGGCCATCCTCGACGGCGTGCCTACCGTGCCGTGTACCGACTGCCGCTACTGTTTGAAGAACTGCCCGAAGGGCGTGCGCATCCCGGCGGCCCTCGCGTCGCTCAACATCCTAGAGCTGTTCCACGACATGCACCGGGCGCAGGAGAACTACGATTGGAACGCGTCGAGCGGCCCCGCGTCCACGTGCGTCGGGTGCGGCGCGTGCGAAAGCGTGTGCCCGCAGCATATCGAGATCGTGAAGGAGCTGGGTCGCGCCGCCGAGCTGTTCGAGAAGAAGCCGGCATGACGCTGACGGGTTCCGGCCAGGACGTGGGCGTCGAGGCGCTCGACGCGTTTTTCGCGCGCACGCCGCGCTTGGCCGTGGCGTTCTCGGGCGGGTGCGACTCTTCGTTCCTGCTGGCCGCCGCGTTGCGCGCCGGATGCGACG
>NZ_DBFEGU010000067.1:0-2417 GCF_048329335.1 Eggerthella sp.
ACCGTCGAGGGCGAGAAGGCCGTCACCGTCGTCGACACCCCGGGCTATCTGAACGACAAGCTCGGCGGCTGCGTGGAAGGCGCCGACATCGCGATCGTCCCCGTCGAGCCCAGCCAGCGCGGCCTTCGCGCGATGAAGCGCACGATCCAGCTCATCACAGGCGTCAACCCCGAGCTCGAGATCGGCCTGATCGTGAACCGCTATTCCGACAAGCGAATCATCGACCGAAGCTTTACCGACTTCCTCACCGCCGACGACCTGCCCATCCTGGGCTGCGTGCCGACCGCCGAGGCGTTCAAGCGCGGCGCGTCGTTCAACCGACCGGTGTCCGAGGTGCAGCCGGGCGGCCGCGCGGCGGACGCGATCGAGGGGATTCTGGACAAAGTGGAGGCGATGCTGTAATGGCGAGGACTAAGAAGGCGGACTCCGCCATCAACAGCTTTTTCACGGACACCTCCAAGGAGATGGTCGAGCGCCAGGAGACGATCGTCGAGAAGGTCGTGAACCCCGACTCCGAGCCGGCAGCTGAGAAAAAGGCGGCGGCCTCTGAGGGTCCGACGCACCGCCTGAGCGTGATCGTCCCCGACGACCTCTACTGGCAGCTCAAGGAGTACCTGGTGGAGCACCGCCGCGAGGGCTACCGCAGTGCGAGCGATCTCATGCGCTCGCTGCTCGAGGAGCATCTGCGCAAGGACCGCTAGGCCGGTCGGAACGCCATCGAATAGAAGGGAAAACGGAAATGACAGCATTCGAGTACAGCGCCCAGGGCTACCGCGTCGCGCCCTATATCGCGGATCTCGGCAAGAAGGAGGCCTAGATGGATGCCGATGCCGGGCGCGTCCGCACCGCCCTGCGACTCCAGGCCGTCGCGGCCCGCTTCCACCACATGGACTGTGCGGGTTTCGCCGAGGAGGTGTGCGATGCCGTGGACGTCGCCGGGCGTCTGGGCTATCTGGGCTGCTTGCACGCGGTTGTGAGGCTCGCGGCGGCCCGCGAGGCGATGCCGGACGCCGACGGGATGACGTGCGGCGAGCTAGGCTGTCTCGCCGGCCTCCGCCGCCAGGCGCGCGCCACCGACACGCTGGATGCCGACAGCTTCACCGCTCGCATCCTCGCTGCCCTGGATATCAAGGGGTGGTCGGATCGATCTTCCTACCAAATCGCGGCGATGCGCCTGGCCGACCTGATTGCCCCGGTCTCGCTGATGGCGTCCCCGGAGCGCACGGAGCGCGGAGACCGCGCCCTGTATTCCTACACCTGCGGGCGATGCGGCGCACGCGTGACCGTATCGGTGTGCACGCGTTGCCCGTCCTGCGGCGCCCCCATGGTCGCCGCAGGACATGGCGCTCCGGTGATGAAAGGGGCGATCCATGTCGACTCGTAAGCTGATAAAGGGCGACCGCTACCGCGCCGGGCTGTGGAAGCTGGAGGACAGCTGCTATGAGGGGCATGTCCGTATGCCCAACGCCAAGTTCATGATCAGAACGTACCGCTGTACGCAAGGCGAGGCGGTCGCGAAGTTCGATTCGTGGATGGAGGCGGAAGGCCTCGACCTCGCTGAGGATGGGGCCAGGGAAGCCTGCGAGGGCAGCATCGATGACGGTATGGGGACTGCGAGGCGCCCGTTAAACCGCGAGGAGCGCCGTGCGATGGAACGCCGCGACAGGAAGGCGAAGAGGCGCCAGGCGCGAAAGGCGGCATCGGAGGCCGATGCCGCGCGACAGTCACAGGATATGGGGAAGGAAGAGACGGAAATGCAGAAGGTATCGAAAACGGACGGGCAGAAGACGGCGGCCGCGGGGACAAAGGCTCCGGAGACGGAGCCGGCCAAGTGCTACACGCTCATGTGCACGGGCGATCTGGGGACGGCCCCGGTGATGGTATTCCGCAACGAGGGCGACGCGAACGACATGATGCGCGCCCTGGAGCAGGTCGCGAAGGTGACGTCGCCCGATACCGTCTACGAAGTTATGGAGGCCCCGTTCAAGGAGGCCATTTGAAGGGTGCTGAGGGGCCGGGGAATGCAGGCCGCACGGCTGCCCGAACCTGCCGCCGTCCCAGTCCAGCGCCCCGCGTCTCCCGCCCTGGCTCCCGCACTGAGGACCATATCGGGAGAGACACCGCACTACCGCGCGCGCTTCGAGGTCGCAGCGGCCGACGGCGCGGACGCGGCCGAGGCCGTGAAGGAGATCGTCATGGGCTGGCTGCACGCCAAGGGTCTGGACGTACCGGAGGGCGCCGCGGACATCGCGGTGCCTGCGGGCTGGACGGCCGCCGACGAGCCCGACGCCGCCAAGGCCGTCCGCTTTCTCGGCCTATCCGGCGCGCAAGGAGCGGCATGGGCGGTCGAGGCCGATGAGCTCGACGGCGAGTTCTCGCGCCGCCGCTGGCACACGAGGATCGGCCTCGCACCCGCC
>NZ_DBFEGU010000068.1:0-3876 GCF_048329335.1 Eggerthella sp.
GGGCGCCGTGTCCGACACGTCGAAGTAGTAGCGCAACCGCCCCGTTCCCGGGGCTCCGAACACGGCGATTCCGACTGATCCGCGCTTCACCCGCCGGCCGAACAGGGCATCCCAGCGCTCCAATTCCAACACCGCCGTGGCGTCCGGGCGCTGCGCGTGGACGAGCGCCTGCTCCGGGAAGGGCAGCTTGTAGTTGCGGCCCGCCGATTCGAGGAACGCCTTCCACGCCTCGGGGCTTTCGCTCAAAGCGACGAGGGTCGTTCGGTAGAGTTCTTCAATGGTCCGGTACGTGCTCGCCACGCGTCACCTCCTCGGAAGCTTCGTAGGTTCGCTCGCAGGCGTGATTTCCCGCGGGCCCCTTGGTTAGAATCGGCCAAATCCTCCAATAGACGGGAGTTTTTCATGAGGAAGCTGCTCGCCCTGCTCAGGCTGGTGGCCGCCGTTTTCGCTCTGGCGGCTGCCGCCTACGTTTGCCTCGTCGTTTTCGGCGTTTTCTCGGCTCTCGACAGCGCGACCTCCGGGTATTCCATCTACCGCTAGCCGGCAGGTGGCGAATGGCCCTCGCGGGCCGCCCGCCCGCCGCGCGCGTTCTCATCGGATCTCGGGGATTTCGCGCTCGCCGAGTTCTTCGGCGTCCTTCTCGCGGCACCGCTTCATAGCGACGGCAAGGCATCCGAAGCCGGCCGCCGCGATGGCGGCCGAGACGGCGGCCAAGGGCGCGAGGTTCACGCCGGTCTTGTCGAAGGGCTCGCCCCCTTCGACTGCGGGCGCAGGGGTCGCCTCGTCCTCCATGGTCACTGTCTGAACGTCGCCCGTGGCCTCGACCTCGAATTCAACGTCCTCCGCCAGCTCATAGCCCTCGGGCGCGCTTTCCTCGTGCAAGGTGTACGTTCCCGGCGCGAGCTTCTCTATGCGGTGGGGCTCTTCGGCGGAAACCCACTCCTCCACCACGGCGCCCTCGGCGTCGAGCACCTGCATGGCCGCCCCGGAAAGCGGCGCGCCCGTTTCCGCGTCCACCTTCTCGGCATCGACCTTGGTGAAGTCGTCCTCCATGGTCACCTTCTGGGAAACCTGGCCGGACACCACCTCGAAATCCACGCTGTTTGCGACCAGGTAGCCCTCGGGGGCGATCTCCTCGCGCAGGGTGTAGGAGCCCTCGTCGAGCACGATCTCGTGCGGCTCTTCCCCGGACACCCATTCGTCCACCACGTTGCCTTCGGCGTCGGTCACTTGGAGCGTGGCGCCCGGAAGCTCCTCGCCCGTCACGATGTCGGCTTTGGAGATGGAGACGTGCGGCTTGTCCGAGTTCACCAGCGTCCCGAGGTCGATGGTCGCGCCGTCTCGGTACACGCTCACCTCGAACGCGGGGATGAGTTCCCGGTCGGCGTTCGCCTCGCAGGGCTGCTCTTCCACGATGTAGGCGTCATACGGCAGCGCGCCCAAGGCGTCGTCGGGCTCCCCGCCGCCGAACCACACGCCGGACTCCGCCGTGCCGCCGTTGGTGTCGGCGGTGTGGGGGTTCCACGACGCGGCGGTGGATGCGCAGCCGTTGGCGTCGGTGACGATGGTGTGGCTTTCTCCAGTGGTGGCGCTGGTGACGAGGAACGGCACGCCGGCCATGCGGCCTTGGTCGCCCTCGCCGACCTTCACGAGTTTCAAGTCGCCTCGGATGACCTGCTCAGTGAGCTCGTCGGCCACCTCGTGTTCGAAAACGGGCGATTCGCTGCCCGCCATGTCCGCTGTGACGGTTATCTCGTGGGCCTCGGGGTCGGGCAGGTAGCCGGCGGGCGCTTTCGTCTCCTTGATGGTCACGGTGCCGAGGGGGATGCCCTCGAAAGCCAGCTTCGAGTTCTCCACGACGCCCTTCGCGGTCACGTATTCGCCGCCGTGGAGGTAGGTGGCCTCGTACTCCGCGCCGTCGAGAGATGCGGCTCCCTGTGGCTCGGGCAGCAAGGTTTCGGCGTCTTTCTTGATGAGCGTGAGATTCACCGTGACGGGGGCGTCTTGCGCGTTCACGTGAACGTTGCCGCCGGCGACCGTCACGTGGAACTCCTCCTGGGAAAGCGCGTAGCCCGCTGGCGCGCTGATCTCGCGCACGACGTAGTCGCCGTTGGGCAGCTTCTCGGAGGTCTGCCCGTGGCCGCTCTCGTCGGTGGTGAACTGCGCCACGAGGCTTCCGCCCTGGTAGACGCCGTAGACCGCGCCGGCGAGCGTGTACTCGCCGTTGCCGGCCGTCACCGACGCATCGGCGCTCGTCTTGTCGAGCGTGACGAAGCCGCCCTCGGACAGCCCCCTGTACACGGCGAAGCTGGCGTAGGTCTTGCCGTGCCCGCCGTCGATGCCCCACATGTAGTCGAATCGCACGTTGCAGGTGCCGAAGTGTTCGCTCCATGCGTGATAGACCGTTGCGCCTTCGCCCGCGATGGCGCAGTGCACGGTGGCACCCGACGCGTTGGAGAACACGATGACGTCGCCCGGCTTCACGGTTCCCGCCGCGAACGCGGCGTTGTAGTCATCCGCCGACGAGCCGCGGAACGTCTCGTGCGCGGCGCAGAACGCCGCGATGGCGTCCGTTCCGCAGTTGCCGGGGCTTCCGCCGGGCCAGCTCAGCCCGTAGACGTTGGCGATGACCCAGCCGACGAACCCCGAGCAATCCCAGCCCGAGGTGCCTTTGCCTCCCCAGACGTAGGGCGTGCCCATCAGGTCTTCTATGCCGCCTTTCACTTCCTCCCAAGTGGCGTCGCTGAGCGAGCCGTCTGCCGCGTATGCCGCTTGGCTGCGCGAAGGAAGCCCCGCGAACACCGCCGCCGCGACGAGGAGGGCCGCGAGCATGCAGCGGATTATCTTGCCCGCAGCGCGGCCGTTGGTTGCCTGTGCTTTCATGTTCTTCTCCTTGCGTTGTCGTTTTCTGCGTTTGCGTGCCGGACGTTCGGATCGCCCTTACATTCCGTGCTCCCTTCTCTCGCTTTGAGGCCGTCAGCTTTCCGCGGGCTGCGCGTACACGAGCGTCCTCTCGTTCGCGTAGGTCGTGTACGAGCAGGTCACGAACGTGAACAGCTGCGAAGCGTTTTCGTCGTTCGATATGCGCACGTCGCACTCCTCGAAGCGTTGCGCGTACCAGGCGCGCATCTCGTCGGCGGATGAGAAGTCCGTCCGCTTGGCGTTTTCGCTGCCGTCGATCACGTCCACCGCCGACACGGAAAGCTCCATGGCCCCGTTGGGAGTTTGCAGCTCGATGGTCGGATGCGAGCGCGCGAACGCCTCGTCCGAGTAGCGCGCGAAGTCAGCGAACATCGCCACGAATCCGCCGCCCATGTTGTGACCGAACACCACCGCGCTCATGCCGCCCACGCCGTCGCACGCCGCGTCCACGTAGGGGCATCCGTAGGGGTTCCACGAGCGGTAGATGTCGTGGCTCAGGTAGTAATCGGGGTCGCCGCCCGGCGCCTGCACGACGGCGTAGTCGATGGCGGTGCCATCGACGCTCACCCACGCGACGATCGCGGGGTTCACAACCCGCCAGTAATCCCAATCGACCCCTTCGGCATCTGCCGCGGTGGGCGATTCGTTCGAAGCCATTGCGGAAACCGCTGCCGCTGACAGGCTTCCGAACGGCTGCCCCCTGGGGTTGGGCACCACCGACGCGGCGCTTCCGGCGGTCGATGCCTGGAAGGCGGCCATCGCCCCGCAGAGGGCGAGCAGCAGGATCCCGGCGAGAAGCCAGCCCGCCGCCCTCCGCCTCGGTCGCTTGTGGTCGGCTTCGCTCATTGGCTGCCCCCTTCCAAAACCGAAGGCGGCCCCGCAGAGCCGCCTTCGGTTTTCGTTTCTCTCCGGTATGAGGTTTTATTTCCGGCAAGGTTGGTTGCCATCCCCTTC
>NZ_DBFEGU010000069.1:0-1665 GCF_048329335.1 Eggerthella sp.
TCGTCTCGGTGCTGAGCTCCTGGCTCGTCTGGATGCTCATGCTGGGCGAGATGCCGCTGGCCGCCTCCAAAAGCGGCATCTTCCCCAAAATGTTCGTGAAGGAGAACAAGAACGGCTCGCCGTCCACATCCCTTCTGTGGACCACTATCGTCGTGCAGGTGGTGCTCATCATCTCGTTCTTCATAGGCAACAACGCCTGGACCACGATGATCAGCATCACCAGCGTCATGGCGCTTCCGTGCTACTTCTTCTGCACGCTGTTCCTGTTCAAGATCGCCGTCAAGAAGGAGTACCCGTCCGGCATCTTCGCCAGCCGCGGCATGGCCGTGTTCACGGGCGCGGCCGGTTCGCTGTACGGACTGTGGCTGATCTACGCGGCCGGCCTGAACTACCTCATGGTGGCCTGCATCGTGTACGCCATCGGCCTGCCGCTGTACATCGTGGGCGTGCGCCAGCACGACCGACAGGCGAAGCTGTTCGAGAAGCGGTCGGACAAGGTCATCCTGGCCGTGGTGCTGGCGCTCGGCATCGCCGGCCTTATCTACTCGGTCATCACGTTCGGGAACATCCATATCTAGAGCGCGCACGATTGCGATCACCGCGAAGCCCGAGGCCGCTTACGGCCCCGGGCTTTTTTTGGTCGTCTTGCACATCAGACCCGATTCGTCGAAAACGCTGCGGCTTTACCTTCCCTTTACACGGGCTTTACCGAATCTTAAGCGGTCTGAATATCCTCCATCGATCGGTGTACGACTCGAGGATTCCCCTGCGAATACGCCATGCTGTTCACATTGGAAACCGAAAGGGAGTCATCCGTGAAGGGCTTTACCGAACTCATCGTCAACTCCGTCCGCGGGTTCTGCATGGCCCTGGCCGACAGCGTGCCCGGGGTGTCGGGCGGCACCGTCGCCTTCCTGCTGGGCTTTTACGACCGGTTCATCGGCTCGCTGGACGACCTGTTCCACGGCGCGAGGGCTGCGCGCTTCGCAGCCGTGCGCTTCCTGCTGAAGCTGGGCGCAGGTTGGGCGATCGGGTTCGGGCTGTCGGCGCTCGTGCTGACCAGTTTCTTCGATACGCACATCTACGAGGTCAGCTCGCTGTTCATGGGATTCATCGTGTTCGCCATCCCCATCGTCGTGCGCGAGGAGCTGGACGCATTGCGTAAACGGCTGCCGTACCTCGCGTTCGCCGTCGTGGGCGTCGCATTCGTCGTGGCAGTGACGCTGCTGAGCCCCGTGAGCGGAGAGGGCATCGACGTTGCGGCGAAGAGCCTCGACCTCGGCCTGGTGGCGTACGTGTTCCTGGCGGCGATGGCGGCCATCTCCGCAATGGTGCTGCCGGGCATATCGGGCTCCACGCTGCTGCTGATCTTCGGGCTGTACGTGCCCATCATGGGTGCGGTGCGCGCGACGATGGGGCTCGATCTGTCCTACCTGCCTATTCTGATGGTGTTCGCGGCGGGCATCGCATGCGGCATGCTTCTGTTCGTCCGACTCATCAGAATGTGCCTCGAGCGCTTCCGCTCGCAGACCATCTACGCCATCATCGGCATGATGCTGGGGTCGCTGTTCTCCATCACGCAAGGGCCGCTCACGCTGAGCGAGCCGCAGCCGGCCATGAGCCTCGACACGTTCAGCATCGTGTTCTTCCTCATCGGCGGCGCCG
>NZ_DBFEGU010000070.1:0-6245 GCF_048329335.1 Eggerthella sp.
CCGCAGCGCCCGCCGTTCACGTTGAACGAGAAGCGACCCGGCGAGTCGCCGCGGGCCTTCGACTCCTGCGTGGAGGCGAACAGCGCGCGGATGTCGTCCCACAGGCCTATGTAGGTGGCCGGGTTCGAGCGCGGCGTGCGCCCGATGGGGCTCTGGTCGATGTTGATCACCTTGTCGATCTTGTCCAGCCCGGTGATCTTCTTGTAGGCGCCCGTGCGGCGGTGCGCGTGGTTCACGCGGTTCGCCAGCGCCGGCGCCAGCGTATCGGTGACCAGCGAGCTCTTGCCCGAGCCGGACACGCCCGTGACCACGGTGAGCGTGCCGAAGGGAACCTCGAGCGTGACGTTGTGCAGGTTGTTCTCGGTGGCGCCCGTCAGCTTGAGAGACCCGCGGCGCGGCTTGCGGCGCTTCTCGGGCACCTCGATGCGGCGCCGGCCCGACAGGTAGTCGGCCGTGAGCGAGCCGTCCGCCTTCATGATCTCGTCCGGCGTGCCGATGGCCACGATCTCGCCGCCGTGTTCGCCCGCGCCCGGGCCCATGTCCACCACGAAGTCGGCGCTGCGGATGGTGTCCTCGTCGTGCTCCACCACGATGACGGTGTTCCCTAAGTCGCGCAGGCGCTCGAGCGTGGCGATGAGCCGCTCGTTGTCGCGCTGGTGCAATCCGATGGAGGGCTCGTCCAGGATGTAGAGCACGCCCATGAGGCCCGCGCCGATCTGCGTGGCCAGGCGGATGCGCTGCGCCTCGCCGCCGGAGAGCGTCGCCGTGGCGCGCTCCAGCGTGAGGTAGTCCAGACCCACGTCCACGAGGAACTTGAGGCGCGCCTTGATCTCCTTCACGATGGGCCCGGCGATGTGCTCCTCCGAGCCGTGGAACGCGAGGCTGTCGAAGAACGCGAGCGAGTCCGCCGCGCTCATCTCGGTGACGTCGTGGATGGAGCGATCGTTCACCGTGACGGCGAGGATCTCGGGCTTCAGGCGCTTGCCCCCGCAGGTCGGGCACGCCACGATGGCGAAGTAGCTGGCCAGCTTTTCGCGCTGCGCGTCGGACTGTGCCTCCTGGTAGCGGCGCTGCACCGCGGCCAGCGCGCCCTCCCACTCGATGTACCAGTACGTCTCGCGGCCGTCCACCGTGACGTAGTCGACGCGCACCTTGTCCTTGCCCAGGCCGTGCAGAAGCCCGTCCTGCGCCTTCTTGGGCATATCCTCCCACGGGGTGTCGGCGTCGGTGCCGAGGTGCGCGGCCACGGCGCGCAGCACCTGCGGGTAGTAGTTGCCGGTCTTGAACGGCGCGATGGCGCCCTCGTTCAGCGACAGCGACGGGTCGGGCACCACCAGCGACGCGTCCACCTCCTCGCGGCTGCCGATGCCGAGGCAGTCGGGGCAGGCGCCGTAGGGGGCGTTGAACGAGAAGTCGCGCGGCTGCAGCTCGTCCATGGAGTGGCCGTGCTCGGGGCACGCCAGCGCGAGCGAGAAGATGTGCTCCCCCGCGCCCAGGCCGCCCTTCGCGCCGCTCGACTGGCCGCCGGCCTCGCCGAGCGGACTCCCGTCGTTGCCCAGCACCTGCACGAGCACGCGCCCGTCGGCCAGCTTCGTGGCCAGCTCCACCGCCTCGGCGATGCGGCTCGTCGCGCTCTCCTTGAGTTGAACGCGATCCACCACCACGTCGATGAAGTGCTTGATCTTCTTGTTGAGCGTGCGCGGCTCTCCGTCCAGCTTCACGATCTCGCCATCGATGCGCACGCGGCTGAAGCCCTCCTTCTGCAGGTCGGCGAACAGCTTCGTGAACTCGCCCTTGCGACCCGCCACCACGGGTGCCATGATGATGGCCTTCGCGTCGGGCGCGAGGGCGAGGATCTCGTCGGTCACCTGGTCGGTGGTCTGCTTCTTGATGACGCGGCCGCACTCGGGGCAGTGCGGCACGCCCACGCGCGCGAACAGGAGGCGCAGGTAGTCGTAGATCTCGGTGGTGGTGCCCACCGTCGAGCGCGGGTTCTTCGACGTGGTCTTCTGGTCGATGGACACCGCCGGCGACAGGCCGTCGATGCTGTCGAGGTCGGGCTTCGACATCTGGCCCAGGAACATGCGCGCGTAGCTGGACAGGCTCTCCACGTAGCGGCGCTGGCCCTCGGCGTACATCGTGTCGAACGCCAGCGACGACTTGCCGCTGCCCGACAGGCCCGTGATGACCACCAGCTCATCGCGCGGGATGGAGAGGTCGATGTCCTTGAGGTTGTGCTCGCGGGCACCCTTGATGACGATGGCGTTCTGTCCCATGTGGCTTATCGCTCTTTCTATCGTTCGCAGCCCGGCGCGGCGCCGGAGTCGAATATGGCTACCGGAGAACTATCATTTCCGTGCAATCGCTCATTTTAGCGCAGTCCGACCGCGGAATAGGCAAAAACATCCGTTCGTCTGATTCGTTCAAATTCTGAGCACAAACTGTTCGATTCGGCATGGTTCGAGGTCGATCCGCATTCCCCGACTCAAGGGAAAAACGCGCGTGCGCGTTCGGTTGGATTCTGGTATCCTCGCGATCGAGACCAGGAGGAGCCACATGACCCAGCAGGACAGCCCCAAGATCGCTCGGCGCCGCGACCGCGAAAAGCGCACCATATCCCAAATGGTGGCGTTGTATTGCGCCGACAATCACGACGCGGCCGCGCGAACGGAAACCGCCCACTGCGGCGAGGCCGTGTGCCCCGGCTGCGCGAGCATCGACGCCTATGCCGTGCTGCGCACCGAGCGCTGCCGCAAGATGGACGTGAAGACCTCGTGCGACGAATGCGAGCACCACTGTTACAAGCCCGAGGAACGCGAACGCATCCGCGCCGTCATGCGCTACGCCGGCCCGCGCATGCTGAAAAAGCATCCTTTGGCCGCCATCCGCCATCTGCTGGGAAAGTAGAGGCGCCTTCGACCCGCATGCCGAGACCCTACTCCGCTTTGTCCCCGTAGGCGGCATAGTAGGCCGACGTTGCGGTATCGCAGCAGTTCATTACCGTCCCCACGAGATTAGCGCCCGCCGCGCGCAACTGTTCGGCTGCCTTCTGGACGCTTGCGCGCTCGACGAAGCCTTCGCGCACCACAAGCAGCGTCGCATCGGATACCTGGGCGACGACGGCGGCGTCCACGAACGCGCCCACCGGCGGAGTGTCGATGACCACGTGGTCGTAACGAGCGGCCAGGCATCCGAGCAAGCGCCTGAATCGTTGGGAATCGAGAATGTCGACGGGGCTGGTCACGCCTGCTTCGGCATCGAGGAAATGCATGCGCGGCTGACGAGTGGCCACGATAGCCCGCCCCGGTTCCTCATCCCCCATCACGACGGCGCAGAGCCCGACGGGAGCGCGCACCCCCAACCTGTCCGCCAGCGAGCGCCGCCGCAGGTCGCATTCCACGAGCAGCGTGCGCTTCCCCGCCACGGCCATCACGCGAGCCAGCTCAACGGCCACCGTCGTTTTGCCCTCGTTCGGCACCGAGCTCGTCACCACGATCGTGCGCATCGGCTTGTCGAAGCTCATGAACCCCAAGTTCGCGTACAGCGTGCTCATCGCGTTGCGCTGCAGCGGGCGCGGAAGCTCGGCGTTCAGAACCCTCGTCTTCTTCTTGAACATCTTCATCATCGATTCTCCGGTTCGCGCAGGAGGAAGCCCGGCTCGACCGCCCAGGGTCGCTTACGCACCGTCAAACTTCCTCCCACATCCTCAACACGGCTTCATATATGAAGCCGTGTTGAGGATTATACCGAATAATCTGAACGAATGGATGCTGATAGGAAAAGAGTGCTTTTAGGGAGCGCGATTCGCGAGCGAAGGGAGGCGCAGAGCCTGTCTCAGCAGAAGCTCGCCCTCATGATCGGCAGCAGCAAATCGCACATCTGGCGCATCGAGTCGGGACGCGTGAGCGTGGGTCTCGACGACCTCGGCCGTATCGCCGACGCCCTCGACGTGCAGGTCCGCGACCTCTTCTCGTTCTAACCGCGCATCGTTCGAGGCGCGGCACCCCCCCCGAAACACGTTGTCGCCCGAAAGCCGCTGTTTTCACGCTGAAAACGCGGCTTTCGGGCGACAACGAGCATGCGGAGGCGGCCCCGACGCAAGCCGACGGGGCCGCCAACCGGCTCCTCTTCCTAGCCCAACAGCTTCTTGCCAAGCGAAGCGCGGATGATGCTGCGGCTGGCGAAGTGCGTGACCAGGAGATACGCCCCGTACACGATGCCTGTCAGCACGCCGGTCATCAGCGCGGGCTCGAGTACCGAAACGCCCAGCTGCGCGAGCACCGCATCGCTGATGACGCCGACGGCGCATACGGTATGGCACACGGCCAAAGCGAGAGGAACGAGGAAGTACACGAGCACCTGCGCGCGCAGCGACCGGAAGATCATACGGCGGTCGCAGCCGATCTCGGCGAGCACCCGGTAGCGCGCCAACGAGTCGCTGGTCTCGGACAGCTGCTGGATGGCCAGAATGGCAGCCGTGGCGATAAGGAACACGAAGCCGATGTACAGTGCCAGGTACGAGATCATCATGTTCATGCCGCTCGACTGGACGACCACCTCCTCGGCTGTGAACGAGAGCGTCACCGGCCAGGGCTTCGGGCCGAACTTCCACCCCGAAGCCGCCACCTCGGCGCTGGGAGGAGAAGCCTCGCCCAGCATCTGCGCGAGCAGCTTGTCGCCTTCGGTTCGGCTCGTCTTGTACATGAGGTTGAGCACGGACTGCTCGGGCACAACGCCCTGGGCGCGCAGGTCGGCGATCACCGAGTCGGGGACGATCGCCTCGGCGCCGCTCGAAGCGAACGCGGCGTCCTCCAACGGCTGGCGCCGCAGCTCGCCCGTCGACGTCAGCGTGCGACCGGCCGCTTGGATGGTCTCGCCTTTGCCTGCGAGCGCCTCGGCAAGGCCCTGCATGCCGTCGAGCGTGTTGTTCACGGCGTAGCCGTCCTCGCCCACGTCCACCGTGGGCCGACCCGTCAGCTCGGCAAGCGCATTGAACTGCGAGACCCCGACCAGCGAGATGCCCTGCCTGTGCATCGCCTCGTTCTGCTTATCGTTGCCCGTGTCCTTGCCGTAGCGATCCATGATCGCGCCATAGCTCTCATCGGCGTCCACGTACACGTCGACCTGCACCGAGCGATCCACCAGCGCGTCCCACGTCGGCGAAGCGTCCGCCAGCTTCGCGGCGATATCCCAATCGTACGCCTCGGCGTCCGCAGCGATGGCGGCGGCCTTCTCGTCGGCGACTCGCTGATACTCCCGATCCTCCTCGCTCATGCTCGCGAGCGCCTCTTCGTCGTGGATGCCGCCCGCGTTGAGGTACACGTTCGCCGTGAGCGTGGCGTCGTACAGCGTGCCCTCCTCGACGTTGCCGCTGAACGCGCGCGCCAGGCCCATGCCCGTGGAGAACACCGTGAGCGAAAAGAACAGCATGATGCATACCACCGACAGCGACACGAACGCCGTGTTCACCTTGCTGGCGATCTGGCGCGTCGTGAACATGGCAAGGCCCTTGAAGTAGATGCCGCGCGTGCGCTCGATCGCCGCAAGCGCGAAGCCCGCGAGCGACCAGAAGAACAAAAACGTGCCCGCCACCATGAGCGCCGTGGCCCGCCAGAACCCTTCGTCGAACTGCATGAGGCCGTTGTCGACGAGCGTAACGTACGACCACGCGATCACGGCGACGGCCGCGAGGAAGCCGACGAGGCTGATCCAGGGGTTGCGCACGCGGAAGCGCGCGTTCTTCGAGCGGGCCGACAAGAGGTCGATGAGCTTGTAGCGCCGGATGGACAGCGTGTTGAACAGCCCCGTCACGGCGAAGATGAGCACGAAGCACCCCAGCGTCAGCAGGAAGGCGTTGGTCGAGAACACGAATCGGTACTGTTCCATCTGGATGTTGAACAGCCCCGCCGTGACGAACGACAGCCCTTGCGACAACGCGAAGCCCAAGGCCAGGCCCACGCCCAGCGAAACGAGGCCCACCGCCACCGTCTCCAGAAGCACGATGACCGACACGCTGGACGGGTTCATGCCCAGCATGAGGTAGGTGCCGAACTCCTGCTTGCGTCGGCGGATGAGGAACCCGTTCGCGTACAGCACGAGAAAGCCCAGCACGCAGGCGATGACCACGCTGAACATCCCCAACATCTGACCGGTCATCTCGAACACGCTGGCCGTGGCGGTATCCTCGAGGTCGAACAGGATGGACTGGCCGGTCACCGAGTTGAACGCGTAGAACACCGCCACGC
>NZ_DBFEGU010000071.1:0-3171 GCF_048329335.1 Eggerthella sp.
CCATTGGGTAAACGGGTATCTTTTTTTCGGTATTCCATACTCACCTTCTTCAAATCGCTGGTTTTAAGCATACAAAACACGCGAGCCATCTTTCTTGAAGATTCCTCACCGATTCCCTGAGCCATAAACCAACTTTTCACCAATGGTCTATCAATCACTGAATCAGGGAATAGGGCAAGGAGTTCGGGAGGGTAAACCAATTCAAGAATCTTTTTGCATACCTTTTTGTATTCTTGATCCAGTCGCCATTGTTTTGCCAATGATGTCGGAACGCCATTAAAGTCGATTAGCCCCATTCTTTTGAGGGGGACAACAACGTTAGAATTAGCCGAAGGAATGCTGTTGAGAGGTAAGAACGACAAAATATATGATGGCGTAACAACACTTGGAATGGATGCTTTGAACTTATTGCGAACAGCCCACCAGCTTTTCTCGGTGATCGTCGGATAGTTCTTGCTGGTTTTTAAGGGAGTATTTATCAATGATCTATCCCTTTGCTTGATAACATCGAATAGTGCCACTTTCAATCTGTTGCGTTATAGGTAAAAGTATAGTCATTTCGCAATAAGAATGCCCGTCAAAACAGTAGACAGGCATTCTAACAGGTATTATGAATTGCTAGAGGTAAGGAACCCTATTCCCACTCGATGGTCCCGCAAGGTTTCGGCGTCAAGTCGTAGCACACGCGGCAGATGCCGGGGACCTCATTCAGGATGCGCTCCGTGATCTTCTTCAGCAGCGCCCAATCCAGTTCCGGCACCTCGGCCGTCATGGCGTCCACCGTGTTCACCGCGCGGATGATGGCGGGCCACTCGAAGGCGCGCACGCCGTCGCGGACGCCGGTGGCGCGGAAGTCGGGGACGCTCACGAAGTACTGCCACACCTTGCCTTCGAGGCCGGCCGCGGCGAACTCGTCGCGCAGGATGGCGTCGGCCTCGCGCAGCGCCTCCAGGCGGTCGCGCGTGATGGCGCCGAGGCAGCGCACGCCCAGGCCCGGGCCGGGGAACGGCTGGCGCTCGACCATGCCCTCGGGAAGGCCCAGCTCACGGCCGATGACGCGCACCTCGTCCTTGTACAGCAGCTTCACGGGCTCGCACAGCTCGAACTGCAGGTCGTCCGGCAGACCGCCCACGTTGTGGTGCGCCTTCACGCCGTCGGATTCCAGGATGTCGGGGTAGATGGTGCCCTGCGCGAGGAAGCTCACCTCGTCGCCCACCTTGCGGGCCTCCTCCTCGAACACGCGGATGAACTCGGCGCCGATGATCTTGCGCTTGGCTTCCGGTTCGGCCACGTCGTCGAGCAGCTCGAGGAAGCGGTCGGTGGCGTCCACGTACACGAGGTTCGCGTCCAGCTGGTTCTGGAACACGTCAACCACCTGCTCGCTCTCGCCCTTGCGCATGAGGCCGTGGTTCACGTGCACGCAGATGAGCTGCTTGCCGATGGCCTTGATCAGCAGCGCCGCCACCACCGACGAGTCCACGCCGCCGGACAGCGCCAGCAGCACCTTCTTGTCGCCGATCTGGGCGCGGATCGCGTCCATTTGCTCGTCGATGAAGGCGTTCGCCAGCTCAGGGGTGGTGATTCGCTCCATGTCTTCGGGGCGCTTGTTGGGGTCCATGCGGGGGTCCTCCTCGTGTTCGGCAATGATCTGAGGAAATTATACGTGAAATGGCGCGGGTGTATAGGCAGGTCGTTCGTTCTTTCGGCGCCCTGCTCAGTATCCCATCTCGTAGAGGCGAGCGTCGTCGATGCCGAAGTAGTGCCCGATCTCGTGCACGACGGTCTTCCCGATCTCCTCGACGATCTCCGCGCGCGAGCCGAAGCAGCGCTCATGGGGACCTTTGAACACGGTGATCACGTCGGGGACGTCGCTGTCGTAGCCGTCGGCGCGATCGGGCAGCGACACGCCGTCGTAGAGCCCCAGCAACTCGTTGTCGCAGACGGAAGCCCCTAGACAGTCGGGTTCCTCGAGGGTTTCCAGATGGTAGTCGTTCGGCTCGTCCTCTACGACGACGGCCACGTTCTCGAGCGCGTCGAGGAACCGCTCGGGAATGCATCCGAGCGCCTCCTCCACGGCTGATTCGAACTCGCTGTCGGTCATGCGGTGCATGGCGGCCTCTTTCGTCGGCGGGCGCGCGGGCCCTCGGCCCACCCGGTTCGCTGAACCGGCAGACACGAGTATACCCCATACGATTTGTACTGTGTGCCGCACATTATCGTGTGAACTATGTTATAGTGTGCGACACACACTATCCGACGCAACCGCAAAACCTGCGGCGCAGGGAAGCGGCACTGGAAGGAGGGGCGCATGGCGTACGACGACATCGTATCGAGCATGGTCTTGGAACTTCGGCGCGGCACGCTGGTCATGCTCGTGCTGAGCCAGCTGCGCGAGCCGGCATACGGCTACGCGCTGGTGAAATCGCTGGCCGACCACGGCATCCCTATCGAGGCGAACACGTTGTACCCGCTGATGCGGCGCCTCGAGTCGCAAGGGCTGCTGGCAAGCGAATGGGACAACGGCGGCTCGAAGCCGCGCAAATACTACCGCACCACCGACGAGGGCCTGCGCGTGCTGCGCGAAGTGGAGGCCCAGTGGCACGTTCTGTGCGACGGGGTGGGCAAGCTGTTGGAGACAAACGGAGAGGATCGGGAACATGCCGAACGATAACGACCTGATCGAGCGTTACCTGTACGCCATCACGCGGCACCTGCCCAGCGCACAGCGCTCCGACGTGGCCGAGGAGCTGCGCACGCTTATCTCGGACATGCTGGACGAGCGCTGCGGCAGCCTGCCGCCCACGGCCAAGGACGTCCGGGTCGTGCTCACCGAGCTGGGAACCCCGGGCGAGATGGTGCGCAAGTACACGAGCGGGGAAGGGGAATGCCTGATCGGACAGCCGTACTACGCACAGTACCTTTACGTTCTGAAGATCGTGCTGGCCTGCGTCGCAGGCGGCATGCTGGTCGCCGGGGCGCTGTCGCTCGCAACGGGCGCGGAAGGGAGCCTCCTCGGAGGCGTGCTGGAGGGCATCGGATCCCTGATAGGGGCGCTTCTCTTCGCGTTCGCGATCGTCACCCTGCTGTTCGCCTTCTTCTCCCGCCGGGGCATCGAGGTCGAGACGATGGGCTCGCTCGACGACCTGCCGCCCGTGCCGCGCGAGACCAGGT
>NZ_DBFEGU010000072.1:0-1655 GCF_048329335.1 Eggerthella sp.
CCGTTCTCGGCGCGCATCCTGCCGCGCGCAGCGCGCTTCTTCGTGAGCGAGGAAGGCTACGACCTGTTCGCCGTCGAATAGGGAACTGTCCGACGAGAATCGCCTTCGTCCGACATCGACGAACAGGCATCAAACCGAACGGAAAGGGGCCTGCAGGCCCCTTTCCGACAAGCGCTACTTCCCTTCCGGGACCTCGTAGGACGGATCTTCCGATGCGGGGACGTCTTCCACCTGCGCGCCGATCTCGAGCGGTTGGCCGAACGCAGCGTTCGCCGTGTCGGAAGTCGCCATCAGCTCCTTGAACGACGCGGCGTCCTCTCCCGCCATGGGCATCATGACGTATACGTTGTTTCCGATGATGACCGGCGTGATGCGCTCGGGACGAGCGTCCGAAACGCCGGACGCGTCCGCATCTTGCGGCCGGGCGTCCTCGCGCTTCATCTGCTCCATCATCTCGGCGCGCACGCTGTCGATCTGCGCGGCAGTCTCGTTCTTCCAACGATCCTTGCGCCACGCGAGGAAGTTGGCGTTGTAGCGCATCTGGATGAGCTCGAGCACGATGCAGAACACCATGGCGAAGTACACGATCAGCTTCTCGAGCGGCATATGCAGAAGCTCGATGCCGGTATGGAAGCCCGCGCTGTCGATGACCAGCAGGCCGCCGATGGCCACGATGAACGTGAGCGCGAGCATCTTCATCTCGGGGTGGCCGTTGATGAAGTTCGAGATGGGGTCGATGAAGATCATCATGAGGAACACGGCCAGCATGACGGCGATGATCATGATGATGAGGTGGTCGGCCATGCCCACGGCCGTGATGACCGAGTCGATGGAAAAGACGAGATCCATGACCATGATGGTGCCCACGGCCTGCGGCAGCGCGATACGGTGCAGCGCTTTGTGTTCCTCGCAGTGCTCGGCTTTGAGCTCGGTCAGCTTGAGCGTGTCGCGCAGCTCGGCGATACCCTTGTATATAAGGTAGCCGCCGCCGACGAGCAGCACGAGGTCGCGCACCGAGAATCCGTGCGCGTAAGGCCCGAGGTCGATGGTGAACAGCGGCGCGGTCATGTGCACGAGGAACGATGCGAAGCACAGAAACAGGATGCGCATGACCAGGGCGCCGGCCAGGCCGAGCTTACGGCCGATATGCTGCTTGTCCTCGGGCAGACGGTTCGTCGTGATCGATATGAACACCAGGTTGTCCACGCCGAGCACGATTTCCAGGAAGATGAGGCTGACCAGGCTGATCCATGCCTCGGGTGACGCGAAGATTGATAGGTCCACGGGTTGCAAGCTCCTTCTTCGAGTTCCTCGTCTGTTCCGCGCGGGGGACGTCCATAAAAAAAGACTCATGGCGCGGCCGCATGAGAGCGGACCGCGCCATGAGTCTCGTTATTTAAGACACGCCAGGCCTTTCGGCCATGATGTTGATCGTGCCGCTTGCGCTTTCGAAACGCAAGCCAACTACTCCCCCACGGGCGTCTGGTATCCTACCACGACGCAGGAACTCCATAATGACCGAAACCGTAATTCAACACAACGCGTACATATCGCGTTGTCGCAGGCGCTTGCACGCGGGGCGCGGCGGGCAATGCTATAATGCGCAGAGCGCAACGTGGGTTGCGCGCCGATCATGCACATCGTCGCAGGAGACG
>NZ_DBFEGU010000073.1:0-9267 GCF_048329335.1 Eggerthella sp.
TGCTGGCCGAAGACAACGACCTCAACGCCGAGATAGCCTGCGAACTGCTGGCGGAAGCGGGGCTGGTAGTGGAGCGAGCGGGGGACGGAGCCGAGGCGTGCGTCATGTTCGAGGCGTCGAAGATAGGCTACTTCGACGCGGTTCTCATGGATGTGCAGATGCCCAACATGAACGGCTACGAGGCCACGCGGTGCATCCGCGAGCTCGATCGCGAAGACGCGGACGCCGTGCCCATCATCGCGATGTCGGCCAACGCCTTCGCCGAAGACGTGAGCGCCTCGTTGGCCAGCGGCATGAACGCGCATCTATCGAAGCCCATCGACATGCGCCGCGTGCTGGCCACCCTCATCAAGTACGTGCGAAAGCGCTATGAAGGATAGGGGCGTCGGCTGGCCGCCCAACGGAACATGCCGGGTGCGTGAAGGAACGACGGGGCGTGCCGCCCGTGAGGTATACTAAAGCGACTATTGTTTCCCATCGTGAAGGAGCGCGACTATGCTCGACATCAAGTTCGTCCGCGACAACCAAGAGGCCGTCGCCGAGGCGATGAAGAACCGCCATGCTTCGTGGGATGCGTCGCGCTTCTCCGAGCTCGATGAGACCCGCCGCGCCGCCATCGCGAAGGAGGAGGCGCTGCAGGCCGAGCGCAACGCCACGTCGAAGTCGATCGGCCAGATGATGGCCGCCGGCCAGAAGGACGAGGCCGAAGCCGCCAAGCAGCGCGTTCGCGCCATCAACGACGAGCTGGCCGTCATCGGCAAAGATCGCGAAGCGGCCGACGAGGCCCTGCGCGAGGTGCTGCTGCGCACGCCGAACATGCCGGCCGATTCCACGCCGGTGGGCGACGACGAGGACGACAACCCCGAAGTGCGCCGCTGGGGCACGCCGCGCGACTTCGCCGCCGAGGGCTTCGAGATGAAGCCGCACTGGGACCTGGGCCCCGAGCTGGGCATCATCGACTTCGAGCGCGCGGTGAAGCTGGCTGCCAGCCGCTTCATCCTGTTGGGCGGCCTGGGCGCCCGCCTGGAGCGCGCCCTCATCAACTTCATGGCCGACACGCACGCGTCGCGCGGCTACAAGGAATGGTGGTGCCCGGCCATGGCCAACGCCGAGACGCTCACCGGCACCGGCCAGCTGCCGAAGTTCGAGGAAGACCTGTTCCACACCACCGAGGGCCTGTACCTCATCCCCACGGCCGAGGTGCAGCTGACGAACATCCACGCCGGCGAGGTTCTGGACGCCGGCCAGCTGCCGCTGAAGTACTGCGCGTTCACGCCGTGCTTCCGCGAGGAGGCGGGCAGCGCCGGCCGCGACACGCGCGGGCTCATCCGCGTGCACCAGTTCGACAAGGTGGAGATGGTGAAGTACGCCAAGCCCGAGGAGAGCTTCGACGACCTGGAGGCCATGGTGGCCGACGCCGAGAACATCCTGCAGCTGCTGGGCCTGCCGTACCGCGTGATCAGCCTGTGCACGGGCGACATCGGGTTCTCCGCCGCCAAGACGTACGACCTCGAGGTGTGGCTGCCGTCGTACAACGGCTACAAGGAGATCTCCTCGTGCTCGAACTGCACGGACTTCCAGGCGCGTCGTGCGAACATCAAGTACCGCGACCCCGAGAACTTCAAGGGCTCGCGCTACGTCCACACGCTGAACGGCTCCGGCCTGGCGGTGGGTCGCACCATGGCCGCCGTCATCGAGAACTACCAGCAGCCCGACGGCACCGTGCGCGTGCCCGACGTGCTGGTGCCCTACATGGGCGGCGTCGAGGTCATCGCGCCGGAATAACGGCAGGCGAAGCTATCGAAAAGAACCAGGGAACCCTCAAGCGTGGCAACGAAGCGTAAACGAACCAGCAAACCGAATACCGCTGCCGCACCCGCGACGGACGCCTCGAAGCCAGGGGCGTCCGGCCGCGTCGCGCCGCGGAAGCGCACCGACGTGCCGCCTGCGAAACCGAAGCCGCGAGCGGCCGGGACGCCTCACGTTGAGGAGAATGAGGGGCAGACGCCCCTCGAGCAGACGTCGCGCGCTGCAAAGGTCAGGGCGAAGGCGGCCGCCAGGTTGAAGGAGGACGCGGCGGCAATCGTCGATGACGCTGCGAAAGACGATGGGGCCGAAGCGTCGACCGAGGCCGAGCGCGGGAAGCGTCGGCGCGAGCGTGCGGAAGCGAAGCCGCGCAAAAAGCGCTGGCCGCTTGTTGTGGCCGGCTCGGTGCTGCTGATCGTCCTGCTGATCGTGGGCGGGTTTTCGTGGGACCGTTGGCTGCGCTACGACGACGCGGCCGAGTTCCAGGGCGAATGGCAGACCCACGGCACCACGGCCGTCGTGGTCATCGACGGCGAAACCATCAAGCTCACCGAGGACGTGAGCTGGTCGTACACGCTTGACACGGATGCGAAGACCATTTCGTACACGTTCGGGAACATGGAGGGCTCCGGCCGCTACCGTTTCTCGCTCGACCGCTCGCAGCTGGTGATTTCCGACGGCGACGGGTATTCGTGGCTGTCCACGCTGACGGACGACATCGCCTGGCAGTTCGACCAGCTCGTGCGTGCGATTCAGGGCCAGCCGCAGGAGGAACCTCAGTCGGGAGCCGGATACACGGTGCTCGACCGCCTGTCACACGATGCGGAGGCTACGCCGCAGAGGGGCGAGCCGGTGGCGCCTGAGCCTGAGCCCGAGCCTGCGGCGGAACCCGAGCCGGAGGCTGCGCCCGAGCCCGACCCGGGCGATCGGCAGAAGCCGGAATCCGATTCCGCTTCTGGGCCGGAAGACGCCTCTGCAGGAGAAGCCGCAGACGAAGGCGGCAGCGCCTCCGACGCCGCCGACAAGAACGACGATGCTGCCGCATCCGGCACGCGCGGCGTGTTCGATGTGAGCGACCTGCCCGCGTGAGCGCGCGCGGCACAGCCCCGCTTGCCATCGAGCGGTTCACGGTGCGCGCCGACCGCGTGGTATGCGACGTGGCGCTGGCGCCCGGCGCCCCGCGCCGCACGACGCCCGAGCTTGCGGCGCGCGTTCGCGCGGCCCATCCGCACGTGCCGCGCCACGCCTGCGTGAACGACGAGGGCGACACCTTCGCCGCCGTCATGGATCACACGTCGCTGCCGCATCTGTTGGAGCACCTGGTCATCGATTTTCAAACGCGGGCGGCCGTGCGCAGGGGCGACGGCGCGGAAGCCGGTTCGGCCGCCGCTTACGCCGATGCCGGTTCAGCTCTCGATGCCGTGTTCGTGGGCACCACCGAGTGGACGGACGAGGCGGCGGGTCGCGCGCGCATCGAGGTGAGCTTCCTCGACGATCTGGTCGCTTTGCGCGCTTTTCGCGATGCGATTGCCTTCCTCGGCGATGCGATGGTACGCTAGCCGCTCTTGTGTGGACGGCAGAAGGAGCATCATCATGAAGGTAGCAGTGTTGACGGGCGGCAGCTCGACCGAGCGCGAGTTATCCCTGGCCAGCGCCAAGAACGTGTGCGCAGCTCTTGAAGAGGCGGGCCATAGGACGGTGCTGTTGGATGCTTCGTCCGACCTCATTTCCGCCCTGCGCGTCGAGCGTCCCGACGTGTGCTTCAACGCCCTGCACGGCAAGCTCGGCGAGGACGGAACCGTCCAGAGCCTGCTCGAATTCGTGGGCGTGCCCTTCGTCGGTTCGCCGTCCGGCGTATGCCGGCGCGCTTGGGACAAATCCTCCCTCGGCTCCGAGATGGCGGCCTACCGCGCCATCACCGGCGAGGAGCCGACGGCCTCTTGGCCGCAGGGCGTCTACATCGCGCGCGAAGCGTTTGACAGCATGGGCATCGCTTCGGCGTTCGACCTGGTGGAAGACCGCGTGATCGGCGGGTATCCCGTGGCGGTGAAGCCTGCGCACGGCGCTTCGGCTTCGGGCGTGCGCCGCGTTGATTCCGTCGACCAGCTGGGCGAAGCCGTGTCCGATGCGCTGTCGTTCGACGACGCCGTCATCATCGAGCAGTGGATCGACGGCGTTGAGGTAACCGTGCCGGTGCTGGGCTCCGGCTGGGATGCCTACGCGCTGCCGCCGGTGGAGATCGTGGCGAAGGAGGGCTTCTGCGATACGGTCGCCTGTCGCACGCCGGGCGCGGTCGAGCTGTTCGCACCTGTGCGTCCCGCCTCGTTGTCGAACGACGAGGCCGATGCCCAGGCCATCCGGGCCGAAATCGAGCGCGCCGCCTTGGAAGCGTGCCGTGCCTATCAGGTGCGCGACCTCGCCCGCGTTGATCTTGTCTGGGACGGAGCCCAGGCGCGCGTCCTGGAGGTGGACGTGTCGCCCTCCCTGGCCGAATCTTCGCCGTTCTCCCTCGCCTGCGAAGCCTCCGGTTTGTCGCTGTCCGGCGTCCTCAACGAACTGGTCAGCCAATATGCGCGGTAACCGCTTGCGGCGAGAGCGCAGTATGCGATTCACGGGTCGTAGGCCGGCGGCCCGTCTTCGCGTCTGTTCGGTCGGCAACGAAACAGCAACTGAATCATAGAGCGCTCATGTTTTCGCGCATGGGGCTGCGCGGATGCCCCTATAATGAACGAACAGGCAAACATCCCGAAGGAGGCCGTCATGGGCAACAAATTTGGAGCTTTTTTGGCTGGTGGGTTGGCCGGTGCGGTTGTCGCGCTGCTGTACGCCCCCCGGTCTGGTCAGGAAACGCGCGCTATGGTCACCGATAAGATGAGCGCGGCATGGGGCGAGGCGCAGGAGCTGGGCTCTCAGGCCGGCGCCAACATGCAGCACGCGTATCAGGATGCCGCGTCCAAGGGTCAGGAAGTCGTGCAGGACGTGGCCGCCAAGGGTCAAGAGCTGTACGGCCAGGCCACGCAGCGCGTGCAGGAAGCCGCCGACAACATCAAGCCGGCGTTCTCGCAGAAGAACGACGAGCTTCGCGACAAGATCGAAGCGGCGCGCCAGCGCATCGCCTCGCAGGTGGCCAAGAACGCCGAGCAGGCGCACGACGCGGTGAGCGACACCATTCCTGTCGCGGCCGACACGGCGCACGAGGCCGTCGACAAGGCCGAGGACAAGGCGCAGAGCGCGGCCGATGCCGTGAAGGACAAGGCCGAGGACGCTGCCGACAAGATCTCCGGCGACGACAAGTAGCATACGCATCTATCATGAAGCGGCGAGTTGGTCGACGTGGGCGCAAGCCCCGCCCCTCTCGCCGCTTCCTGACTGTCCGACAGGGCAACGGCGCTGGGGGGTTGCGGTTCCATCCGCGGCAAATGCGCAGGTTGTCGAGTGGAGAAGAAGGCCATGGCAAGCAAACTCATCACTACGCATGAGCTCACGGGCGTCCGCGTCGTGGGCGGCAAGAACGGTACGAAGCGCATCGGCAAGGTGCGCCGTTTCGTGTTCCACCCGAAAGAGAAGCGCTGCGTCGGCTTCATCGTGAAGCGCCCCGATCTGCTGTGGATGTTCCGCCGCAAGGACAAGTTCGTATCCATCGAGGGTTACGACATCGTGGACGGCCGCATCGCCATCCGCAACGTGCCCGAGGCCACGGACCGCGCCGCATGCAAGGCGCTGGGCGTCAACTGGGACGATTGCGTGCTGTGGGTGGGGCTGCCGGTCATGACCGAAGACGGTACTTCGCTGGGCATGGTGGGCAACGTCACCTTCAACCGCATCACCGGTATGGTGGACACGTTCGACACCGATTCGGGCGCCACCGCCAACGCACTGTTGGGCAAGCGCACTATTCCGGCCGACCTCGTCAAGGGGTTCCGCCGCGGAATGGGTGCCGCGCTGGCGCAGGTGGGCTCCGAGGGGCGCGAAACCGACGAAGTGGTGCTGGGTGCGATGCTGGTTGACGACGCCGCGAAGGACCTGGTTGCCGAGGGCGGCGTGGCCGAGAAGGCCGGCGCGGTCACGGCCGTCGCCGTCGACAAGGTGCACACCACGGTGGACAGGGCGAAGCCGGTGGTCAGCGAGGCCGCCAAGAAAACCGGCGAAGTGGTGAACAAGGGCGCGTACGCCACGGGCAAGCAGATCGCCGCCACGAAGGGGATGTTCTCCGGGTTCAAGGAGGAGTACGACAAGGCGCGCGGTGTCAAGCCCGGTTCCGACGACCAGGCTCTGGCCGTGACGGACGAGGCGGAAGACGAGGGCGTTTCCGCGCCTGCGAAGCCCGCGTCGACCGCGCCCAAGAAGAAGACGACCGCCAAGAAGCCCGCGCCCAAGAAGAACATGTTCGCGGCCTTCAAAGAGGAGTACGACAAGGCTCGCCACGATGACTGACAAGCTGAAGGACAAGCTGCACGAAAAAGCCGAGCAAGAGGTAGAGGTGCGCGGCCATAAGATGGAGAAGGCCGACATTTTCAAGTTCGTCGGGCTCATCGCGTTCTTCGCCATCATGGTGCTGATCGTGGTGATGCTATGGCCGTACTTCCACGAGTTGTTCGAGCCGGGCGGCCTCGACCGCATCATCAACGACGTGCGCGGCGCGGGTCCCGTGGGGTTCCTCATACTGCTGGGACTTCAGTTTCTGCAGATCGTCGTGGCGTTCATTCCCGGCGAGGTGGTGCAGATCGCGGCGGGCCTGCTGTACGGCCCCTGGATCGGCGCGCTGGTCATTCTGGCAGGGTGCGTCATTTCCAGCGCGTTCATCTTCGCGCTGGTGCACAAGCTGGGGGCGCCGTTCGTGCAGAGCATGGTGCCCGTGCAGTACCTCGAAAAGTTCCGCAAGTTCGAGAAAACCGGCAAGCTGAACATCATCGTGTTCATCCTGTTTTTGATCCCGGGTCTGCCGAAAGACGTGTTCACGTACCTCGTGCCGCTCACGGACATGCGAATGCGCACATTTTTGCTGCTCTCCAACGTGGGGCGCATTCCGGGCATCGTGGTGTCCACCTACGCCGCCGACGGGCTGGCTGACGGACGCCTTATGGAAAGCGCGATCATCTTCGCGGTGGCGGCCGTCATCGCCGTGTTGGGCATCGTTTTTCGCGAGCGCATCATGAAAATGCTCGAGAAGCATTCGCATAAAGACAGCTAACGCGATCAGGCTTTTCTTCGGCCCATGCGCAAATCTTAAGAAATACTGAACGTCGTTGACGGTATTGTGACGAAACCTCCTTGGATGCGACGGCGCGCACTACTATGGCGGTACAGGACATCGACGCAATTTGTAGAATGAGAGGTGGGTCCATCATGGCCACCAACGAACCTTTGAATAGCGCAGCGGACGAGGTTGCCGCTGCTGAAGCGGAGCTCAAAGCCGCTCAGGAGAAACTGGAAGCCGCGAAGGCGAAGCTTGCCGCGACGACGTCCGACGATGCATGCGACGTTGAAAAGGAGACGGTTGCAGCCGTGGTCGTCGACGAAGCGACGGGCGAAGTGGAAGCCGTCGTGGTCGAGGATGTGGCGGTCGTCTCGTGCGATGCCGGGTCCGAGGATAAGGAAGAGGCGCCGAGCGACGCATCGACGGATGCGTCGACGGAGGATGCTTCCGAGGCTTCTGCGGCGGCTCCTTCTGCGGCTCCTGCCGAGCCCGCCAAGGCTGCCGAACCCGAGCCCGAGTGGGTTCCGTACTCGACGGCTCAGGCGATTCCGCCTACGGCTGCACCGCAGGCTACCCCGGCTCAGCCCCAGCCCCAGGCTCCGGCTGCCGCCTCTGCTTCCACCGCTTCTTACACGCAGCCTGCGGGTGCGCCTCCTGCTCCCGGCCAGCCTGCGTCAGGCTATTACGCTCCTCCCGGATACGGCGCGCCGCAGACACCGCCGCATGCCGGCCCCGGAGCCGTGCCTCCGCAGCAGCCGTACTACGGCTATCAGCAACCGTACTACCAGCAGCCGTACAGCCAGCCTATGGTCACGACGAAGGATCACGTGGCCGCCGGTTTGCTGGCCATCTTCCTGGGCGCGTTCGGCATCCACAAGTTCTACCTGGGCTACAACACCGCCGGTTTCATCATGCTGGCTGTCACCATCATCGGCGGCGTGCTGACGTTCTCGCTGGCATCATGGGTGATCTGGGTCATCGCCATCATCGAGGGCATCCTGTACCTCACGAAGTCCCAGACTGAATTCGAGCAGATCTACGTGCTGAACAAGCGCGAGTGGTTCTAGTTTGGTTCCGGCGGCCTCCCGGCCGCCGGAACTTGCCGACGCTGTGTCGCGAAGCAAGTCCCCGTAGAGGGCGGCCGCCACGGCCGCCCTCGCTGGCTCACTGCGCCAACCTGCGAGCGCGTGCTCGCGCTCCGCGCGAGGCGCAGGTCGCTTCGCTCCTGCGCGGCCACCTGCGAGCTTCTTATGCGCCCTTCGGGCGCATGGGCGGGTCGCTTCGCTCCCGCCCTGTTCGCGCTTCGCGCGACCGGATGTTTCACGTGAAACATCCGGGTTCTCGCTTCGCGCACTGTCCGTCGGGTGCCGCTTGTTCGCCGTTGCGCCTCCTCCGCCTACCGCCTGCCCGCGCTTCGCGCGAATCGGTGGCTCGTTCGCGGGGTTTTTCGGTGAAACGGCGCGTCCCGCCTCGCTTTTTCGCTAGAATGACCGTATCGATAAGGCTCTGAGCCTCATCCGTTGAGTTGGATCCTATAAGGAGGAAACCATGCCCAAAATCACTCGTGACCAGGTGAGGGTGCCGGCCGACGTCATGCCGGAATCCCGTGACGAGTACATCGAGAACTTCATGAAGGCGACGCGCGGAACGGGCCGTCTCATGCTGTTCGCGTGCGATCAGAAGATCGAGCACCTCAACAAGGACTTCTACGGCGAGGGCATCGACATCGCCGATGCCGAGCCGCAGCACCTCTTCGAGATCGGGCGCCAGGGCGTGTGCGGCGTGTTGGCCGGCCAGCGCGGGCTCATCGCGCAATACGCCGCCGACTATCCCGAGATCAACTACCTCGTGAAGATGAACTCCAAGACCAACATCGTGGGCGGCAGCCAGGACGACCCCTATTCGCCGCAGCTCTACGATCTGGACGCCGTGCTGGCCATGCGCGAGGCGGGCGTGAACATCGTGGGCATCGGCTACACCATCTACCTGGGCAGCGAGTACGAGTCCACCATGATGGCCGAGGCCGGCGAGCTCATCGCCCAGGCCCACGCCAACGGCCTGCTGGTCGTGCTGTGGATCTACCCCCGCGGCAAGGCCGTCAAGGCCGAGAAGGATCCGGCGCTCATCGCGGGCGCGGCGGGCGTGGCCCTGTGCCTCGGCGCCGACTTCGTGAAGGTGAACCCGCCGAAGCCCGAGGACGGCTCTTCGCCGGCCGAGGCGCTCAAGGTCGCCACGATGGCGTCCGGCCGCACGGGCCTCGTGTG
>NZ_DBFEGU010000074.1:0-25256 GCF_048329335.1 Eggerthella sp.
CAACGAGCACCGTCGGCGTTATCCGGTCGGGCCATTGCCCCGCTTCCGGCAGCTTGAGCGCCTTTTTCGTTTTCTCAGTCATTACTCTCCTTCTGTCACGGATCCAACCAAAGTCAGCGAGAAGGGTCCTGGTGCTGAAAATCGCCGTGTTGCGCGGCCGCGCGTGCTTTCGCACGCAAGGGCAAGCGCAAAAGCGGCGAGTTTCGGCGCCAGGGCGCCTCGCAGCATCGAGCAGTTCCGTCGGCCGGCAGGCCGACGGAACATCAAGCGCTAATCACGAAATCGTACAGAACCCACGATGCGAGGATCATGATCACGTCGTAGCCGCCCGCAAGCGCCAACGACGTCAGCATGATGTCCGCGTATCCTTCCGCGCCCACGATGACCGCCGTCGTCGCGGACACGCATGCGTACAGAAGCGGGAAGATCAGCGGGATGAACAGCACGGCCAGCATCACGTCCTTGCCGCGCGTGTTGATGGTGATAGTGGACAGCAGCGTGCCGATGCCCGCCACGCCGACGGTGCCCACGAGCAGCGGCACCACGAGCAACCAGAAGCTCTCGGACGGCGTGGTGGTGGTCAGGAAGAAGAAGTAGAACAGCGGCACGGCGATCACTTCCACCACCAGCAAGAACAGCAGGTTCGACGTCGATTTCGCCAGGAACACCACCGAACGGTCCATCGGCACCAGCAGGATGCCCTCCATGCAGCCCTGCTCCTTCTCGTGCGCGAACGAGCGGTTCAGGCCCAAAAGCGACGTGAACACGATGAGCGCCCACAGAAGGCCGCCGCTCATCTGCAGCACGTCGGTGGTCTGCGAGGTCTGCGCCAGCGCCGCCCCGTACACGATGATCACCAAAAGCGCGTAGATGCCCATGGACGTGAGCATCTCCTTCGTGCGGAACTCCTGCTCCAAGTCCTTGCGCAGCAGCGTCTTGTACTGCCGGAACGTCGAGGGCTTCTTCAGCTCGACCGCCATCTACGCCACCCCCATGCCAACCGTCGAGCGATACAGCGTCGAGAACTCGTCGAAATCGAACGCATCCTTCTCGTCGAACGCCACCACCTTGCCCTTCGCCAACACCAGCGCATGCGTGCACATGGCGAAGCCCTTCTGCAAGTCATGGCTCACCATAACGAACGTGCGTCCTTCGCGCTGCTGGTCGATCAGGCCGTCGAATATCTCCACCGCGTGCGGGTCGAGCCCCGAGTACGGCTCGTCCAGAAACACCACGTCGGGATCATGGATGAGCGCGCGGGCGATGGACAGGCGCTGCGTCATGCCGCGCGAGAACGTGCGCACCACGTCGAGGCGGCGGTGTTTCAGCTCCACCGCCTCCAGCAGCTCGAGGACGCGCGCCTCGGGGTCGACCACCCCGTAGAGGCGCGCGTAGATCATCAGATTCTGCTCGGCCGTCAAATCGGGGTAGAGCATCGAGTTGTGCGAGATGAGGCCGATGTGGTCGCGCGCCTTGTCCGGATCCTCCTTCAAGTCCACGCCCATGAGCGTGGCCGAGCCCGACGTGGCCCTCGACAGCGTGGACAACACGCGCAGCAGCGTGGTCTTGCCCGCGCCGTTCGGACCGAAAATGGACAGGAACGCGCCCTGCGGCACCTCGATCGACACGTTGTCGACGGCCCGGCGGTTGCCGAACACCTTCGAGAGCTTCTTGGTCTTGATCGCAGGTTCCACAACGGCCTCCATGGCGCTTTACGCCTCGACTTTCTCAGGTTCGGGCTTCTCGGCGGTCTCGACCTCGGCCTCCGCATCCGCGTCGGCAGGCGCCGCGGTGCCGTCGGCCAGCTTGCGCTTCGCGCCACGGCGGCCGACGGTGGCTATCAGCACGCCAGCCATCAGCAGGCCGAAGCCGATCCACACTTCCAGGATCAGCGGATTCACGCGCACGTCCATCGAGAAGTCACCGTCGGAGTTCACGCCGCGGTACACGACGAACAGATCCTCGGTCGGGAACGTGATGACGCTGGCCACCAGCTTCTGCTGCTGCGTGGACTGGACGAACTGCACCGTCGGATCAACGGCCCCGACGAACTCGCCGTTCTTGTACACGTCGAAGTACACGGTGTAGAGGATGTCATCGTCGTTCGGCTGCGGAGCGATATTATTGCCGGTGTAACGCAGCTCGAAGTCTTGGATGACGAAAGGCTCGGAAGCCGAGTCGGTTTCCTCATCGTACTTCACATAGCCGGTCTTCTCGGTCACGTACATCGAGGAGCCGATGAGGCCCACGAGGATCACGGCCATGCCCAGGTGGGCGACGAAGCCGCCGAACGTGGACGCGCGGTTCACCAGCATGCCCCAAGCGGACGCCAGCACGTTGCCTTGGTGCCCCTTCTGGTAGCCGCGGATGGCGCGACCCAGCATGAACAGCGAATTGAAGAACAGCAGGCTGGCCACCAGCAAGCCCACCACGGCCACGCCGTTGTAGTACCACGACGGGCCCTGCTCCAAGAGGCCGTCGGCCTCGGTGCCGCCCGCCGCCAGGATGGCGTCGTAGCTGGGCAGCAGGTAGGTGACGAAGTAGAACATGAGCACGGCGAACAGCACGACGGCGCAGATACTCGGGATGCGGGCGCGCTTCCAGAATTGCTTGCCTTCGGTGCGGCCCCACGAAAGCAGCGGGCACACGGCCAGGATGGCCAGGTAGATCACGCCGAGCGGACGGGCGATGGCGTTGTACGTGCCGGCCGACACCGTCTGGCCGCCGAACGGCAGGAAAGCAGGAAGCGCCGACGAGACGGTCAGGTACGTCAGCAGCACCGCGAACACGACCATGATGACGTTGTTGAAATAGTAGGCGGCATCCTTCGACAGCATGTTCTCCACGTCGTCGGCGCCCGAGGAGGCCGGGCCGAAGCTCTTCCACCGCACGATAAGGCCCACGATGCCGGCCAGGATGGACGCACCGATGAGCGCGCCGAACAGCGCGAGCGACACGGGATCGCCCTCGAAGGCGTGCACCGACTGCACGAGACCCGAACGGGAGATGAACGTGCCCACGATGACGAACGCGAAGGTCAGGCACGCGCACATGACCGACCAGCGCTTGAACGCGCCGCGCTGGCGGTACACGGTGAAGCTGTGGATGAGCGCGACGCCCACGATCCACGACAGCAAGCTGGCGTTCTCGACGGGGTCCCAACCCCAGTAGCCGCCCCAGCCGAGCACGACGTACGCCCAGATGGCGCCAAGGCCGATGCCCACGCCCAGGAAGAACCAGGAGAACAGCGTGTAGCGCTGCGAGCGCACGACCCATTCCTTAGAAGAATCGTTCACGATGATAGCCGCGATGGCGTACGCGAACGGGATGGTGAGACCCGCGTAGCCCACGAACAAAGTGGGCGGATGGATGGCCATGGCCCAGTGCTCCAGCAGCGTGTTCATACCCAGCACCGAAGCTGCAGCCGTCAGATTGCCCGAGCCGTCGAAGTACTTGGCAGGCGTAGCTGCAAACGGCATGTTGCTTTCGGAGAACAGGATCACGCCCACGAACGCCGCCAGCACCAGCTGCGACACGAGCAGCGCCATAGAATCCAGCTTCCTGCCCTGCCTCATATTGCGAACGGCCACCACCGAGTTGAAGATGGCGATGAGCCAACCCCAGAACAACAGCGAGCCTTCGCGGCCTGCCCACAGACCCGACAGCTTGTAAAGCCAGGCGATGTCGCTGGACGAGTCGCTGCGATAGCGCAGCACGTACTCGATGCTGGTATCGCCGGTCATGAAGCAGTACACCAGCACGCCGCAGCACACGGTCAGAGCCGCCAGCGTCACCAGCACGGCCACATGCCCGCCCCACGTCAGCGTCTCGCCTGCACCGCCCGACTTCTTGCGGGACAACAGGGCTCCCGCGACCAGGCACACGATGGACACCGCTACGCCGGCGAATGCGACGAGCACTCCTATCAAACCTATAGTTGGCATGTACTATCCTTTCGGGGCGGCTATGCGACCGCCCTTCGTTTGTAGAAACCGGTCTAGCCTTCGAGGGCCACTTCGGTTGCGGAGAACTTGCCCTGCGCGTTCATGGATCCGGTCAGGACGAGCGAAGAGCCGTCCTTCACTTCCTCCGAGATCGCGTCGTTGAACTCGACGGCAAGCTCTTCGCCGTTCTCGGGATCGACGAGCACGAACCGGTCGCCCTCGCCCGCCGCCTTCAGCGTGCCGTCCTTCACCGCGCCGGCCACCTTCACCGGCTTGTCGACGACCTCGTCGCCGTATCCCGTCAACTGGGAAACCGTCAACGCGTTCGTGGCGTTCTCGTACTTGGACGGGCACTTCGTGACCAGCTCGCTGGCGTTGAGCACGCCGTCTTCGCCGACCTTGCCCGTGCAGATGGCCGTCACGTCGTTGCCGAACGTGGCGGAAACGCCGCCCTCGAAGCGCACGCGGAGCTGCTGGGTGATGTCCCCGTTCGGATCGTAGATGTCGAACGTCAGCACGTTGCCTTCGGTTGCGAATGAATTCTCGACGACGTTGCCGCTCACCTGGATCTTCTGATCCGCATAGCTCCCTGTCGCAGCCTCTGCCACCGACACGGTCTTCGCCGAGCTCGTACCGCCGACTACAGCTAGGATAACCACCAGCACAATGACGATGATGCCGGTCACCACAACCATGCGACGCTTCGTTTTCGCGTTCACGCTCGCCTCCTCAATTGCCTCTCTCCAACCGTCATTTTCACGTACCTCAAAGTTCCGAGGAGCGCAATGGCGCCGAATTCAAAGATTCACCATGCGCGGCGCCTCGGCGTGGAAGCCTCCTGCATATCTCGCATTCGCAGGGCCACCATTTCGTTCCTCGGACCTTTGACAAAAGGAGCCCGTCCAAGCGTACGATGGCGCTTCGGCGGGCTCCCTCTTGCTTATTCGGTTCTTTGCTCGCGAACGAGCGGTGGTGCTGTCAGTGGCTTACGCCGCAGTCGAAAGCTTGTTGGCCTCGGCAACCGTCAGCCAGCCCTCGGGCACTTCGGCCTCGCTGTGGCACTGCGTGCAGTACATCACAGAAGCGCGGTGCGCCTTGTGGCACTCGCTGCACTCGATCTCGCCGTGCTGCGCCTTGTGCGGGTTGAACTCCATACCGCTCGTAGCCTTCACGAGGTCGTCGCGCGTCAGGTTGTGGCAGCTCTCGTTCAGGCAGAACTCGTCGCCGTCAAGGCCGCGCGCCTCGGTCAGCATGTCCGTGTCGCGCTCCTCAAGCGGGTACACGTAGTTGCCGGTGACCCAGTTGATGCCCTCGGACATCTGCTCGCTCAGCGTGGGCACGTGGCAAGACATGCAGTCCTTGCCCTGGGCCTTGTGCGAGACGGCCAGCATCGCGTTCGTGTTGCTCACTTCGTTGCCCCACTTGTCGACGCCCGTGGTGCCAGGCTCCTGCTCGTACGTCTCAAGGTACTCGTCCATCGGCGTGTGGCAGATGGCGGCGCAGAAGCTCGGCTGCTCGTGCCAAACCCAGAAGCCGGCACCGGCTGCAATCAAGACAACCACGACGACGCCCACGACGATCGACCACTTCTTTCCCTTTTTCTTGGGAGCGGCTTCCTCGGTCGTAGAGCCCTCGGTCGCAGGTGCCTCAGTGGCGGCTTCCACTTTGGTTTCCTCTTCGCTCATGCTCTCTAACCCCCTTTCTCATGATCTCGTCTTGCATTTCCGTCGTCTCCGTTACAAAGTGGCATCGATTTCGCTGCCAAACGGAAACACAAGCACTTTACCACATGCATACTAGCGGTCAACCGACAAAAAACCTATCACCCATTTGGGGGGAATTAGCCCGGATTCACCCCGTTTTTCGTGTGATTCGGCCCTTTTTCGGCAAAAACAATGCATCAAGCCGGTCGAGGGGTCCTAAGACGGGGAAAGGAAGCCAGGCTTCCTTTCCCCACCCCTCTAAAGACGTTGGAGAGAACGTCGTTGTCGGCTAAGCGAGCATCGCCAGGGCTTCGTCGGCAGCAGCCTCGGCCTTGTCGAGCGTCTCGTTGGTCAGCTTGGAATTGTGCGCTCCCTCGCTGTTTTCAACCATCACGAAATCCCAGTAGAACTGCGCGTTGCGCTGAAGCTTCTGCAGCTTGGCAAGCTCCTCGGACGCAGCCGGGATATCGGTCTTTGCCTCGTTCGCAGCCTTCATGGCGGCGATCTCGTCAGCGTACTTCGCAGCGATCTTGTTGGTCATGTCCTCGATCTTCTCGCTGATCGCGGTCACGCGCTCTTCCTCGCTGGCCTGGATGTCCTTGACCTTCTTCTCCAGGTCGTCGTGGCACTTGCTGCAGTCGTTCTCGATGAGCTGCTTGTTCTCGAGCGGGCTCACCCAGTTATGCGACGTGTACTCGCCGTTCGCGCCCTCAGCGGGAGCCATGTGGCAGTCGGAGCAGCCGTAGCCGGCCTTGGCCATCGGGGACTGCTCGCCGCCGTGCATGGTCTCGAACTCGGGATGCTGAACCTTGATCATCGGAGCGAACGTGTCAGCGTGGTTCCAATCTTTGAAGTTGCGCTCGTCGTAGTAAGCCAGGATGGCGTCCGGGGTCATCTGATCGAGGCCCGTGTAGGGGTTCGTCGTGGCCTTGGTCTCGCCATCGAAGTAGTACTCGTTGTGGCACTGGCCGCACACCTGGGAGTTCATCGGGGCCTTGCTGCCCTCGCCCGCGTCGTTGCCCAGCGCCTTCACGAAGTACGAACCGGTCACCTTGAGCGACTGAGGATCGTTCTCGTGGCAGTTGTAGCAGCTGACCGGCTCGGTGAACTCGCCGATCAAGTCGTTGAACTTCTCCTTGTACACGCCTTCTCCCTCATCGTTCACCATGGCGGTGAACTGCGGGGTCTTGCAGGTGATGCAGCCGGCGAGCTGCTCTTTCTGCGTGGTGCGCGGAGTTTCCTTCACGCTCTGCAGCGTGTACAGATGGCTGGCCGCCTCGTCATAGCCGAGCGCGAACGCGTAACCCTTGTACATGGTGTTCAGAGCCGGGTACAGCTCCAGATAATTGTGCTTGTCGCCGCCATCCTGAAGAGGCGCGTTGGACTTGTTCTCCATGTACGAAGCGTACTGGTCCGGATACGCGTCCTTCCACGACTCGGCGGTGACGACGCCGTACTTATCGGGCTCAGGCGTTTCCACCTGCTGCACCGTTTTGTTCTCATCTGCCTTCTGCTCCGTAGCGTCTTCGGTAGCCTGGGGCGCACATGCAACCAGCCCCATGACCATACCGAATGCGCAGACGGAGGCGGTCCAGACAGCGAGTTTGTTCCTCTTGGTCTTAACCATACAATCTCCTCCCTTCGACTGACGATCTCTCCTTCACAAAATATACAACTTTTATTGACGGAATGCACGAGAAACGAGGGTATTCGGGGATTCCCACCACCCCATTAGGGAAAAACCCTAGTTAACTATTCGCAGGTCAGAATGGTAAAGAAGCACCTGCGGCCACATTGGCGCGGCTTGCCAACTTCCCGCAGCAGCCGCCGACCCAAGCAGGCCGCAAGCCAGGAGGGGCTCGAACGGCCCGCTGCCGAAGCCGGATCAGCAGCGGGTCGCCTCCCGCATGGAAGAGATTTAACGCTATGCACGATTTTCTTTATCGCCTTTTTTGACGACCTGGGGTTTCTTTCATCGATCACAGCGGAAAGCGCCCGCAAATCATGCATAGCGTGCATTCTCTGCCACCCTGCCCCTTCCGCTGTTGCGCCGATTCCGTCGCGAGCCTGCCGAAGCGGCCGCCGAAGGCCAATCCTGAAACGTCCCGCGACTCACTCCCCCATCGCGAGGACGGTTGCAGGCTCTTTGCGAAGAGCGGCGAGCGTGGGCACGAGCGTCGCGGCGAGGACGAGGACGAAGCCCGCGAGCGAGACGGCCAAGCCCTCGCCGAAAGCCAGCCCGTCGAACAGCGGCATGCCCACGGCGCACGCGGTGACGGCGTTGGAGACGGCCACGGCCGCCATGCCCGCCAGCGTTGCCGTGACGGCATGGATGAAGGCCTCGCACGCGGCCGCGGCCAGCAGCGTGCGCGGCCGCGCGCCGCCGGCGATGAGCAGGGCCACGTCGCGGGTGCGCGATTTCGACGTCATGACCACGCTGACCGCCGCCCCGATGGCGCACAGGAGGACGGGGCCGCCCATCATGAGGATGGCAGCAGTCCAATCGAGGCCGGTGAAGGTCATGCCGTGCTGCCCTGAATAATCCGCCCATATGCTCATGACGGAGTAGATGCCCGCCACCAAGCCGAAGCCGACCATGATGGGCGTCTCGACCGAGGTGCTGGCGCTCAGGCCGAAACGAGCGGTGTGCCGCGCCACGTACCACGCATTCCAGCGCGACTGCGGAACGACGGACGTCCACGCCTTCAAAATCGCCGCGAACGCAAGCGGGCCGATGGCGGCGATTCCCGCCGTCGTCAAAATGGGCAGGTATAGCGACCAGTTCATGACCACCCCGGGTACGGAGCCGATCATGATGGCGGCAACCTGCCAAGCGCCGATTGCCAACCCTGCAAACAGCAGGACGCGCATCCACGTCATTCCCGCGCGCCTCGGTTTCGACTCGCGCAAGACAGCCAGGGGCGACGTCCTCCCCGCGCTGCGGGCGCCCTTCAGCCCTCCGCACAAGAACGTGCCCGCCACCGCGAGCCACACAAAAGGCATCGACGCTGCACCCACCCGAGGAACTGCCTGCGCGTACTCCACTCGCGCGCCGAATACCCACGGGAACAGAGGAGAGAACGTTATGGTCGTCAGCAATGTGCCGCACATGGCGCCCAGCACCGCAACAACTACCAACTGTACGAGCACCACCGCGCTCACGAGCCTTGGCTTCATGTTCGCCAACTGCCATAGAGCATAGGAGCGCCGTTGCGTGTCCACGGTAAGGTTGGCCGTCAACGCCAGCACGGCCACCGCCGCAACCGACGAGAACGCGATCACGACGGAACCGACGCTGCGCAAGACGTCGAACGTTTCAGCAGAAGCTTCGATCGACACCGCCCAACCGCCGATGTAGCCGCAGCCCACGGCCACGAGGAACGCGCCGATCCACGTGGCGGCGTGATCGCGCAGATCCGAGAACACTAAGCGCATCATGCCGGCACCTCCGCGTCTTCCAACGCTGCAAGGATCCGAGCGGGCGTCGAGCGCCCTAGCTCTTGAGCAACCCGTCCGTCCCGCAGCACCAGGATGCGATCCGCCATGGACGCGGCTTCCAAATCGTGCGTCACCATCACCACCGAACGTTTCGGATCGTCGGCGATGCGCCGCAGCATGCCCAGCACCGCGCGGCCGTTCTGGGAATCCAACGCGCCCGTGGGTTCGTCCGCGAAGATCACGTCCGCGCCGCCCGCAAGCGCTCGGGCGATGGCCACGCGCTGCTGCTCGCCGCCGGACAGGTCGCCTGGGCGGCTCTTTCCCCTGCCGTCGAGGCCTACGCTTTTCAGCACCGCGCTCGTCTGCGCCTTCGTGATCGGGCGACCCGCCAGGCGCGCGGGCAGCGAAACGTTCTCCCCCGCGCTCAGCGACGGGATGAGGTTGTACGATTGGAAGATGAAGCCCACGTGGTCGCGGCGCGTTCTGGACAGCGCGTTGCGGCCCGCATGCACCATCTGCGTGCCCATCATCTGGATGGAGCCCGAGTCGGCCGCCTCCAATCCGGACAGGCAGTACAGCAGCGTCGACTTCCCCGATCCGCTGGGCCCCACGATGCCCACCATCTCGCCGGACTCGACGCGTAAACTGACGCCGCGCAGCACGTCGGCGACCCGACGCTTGCTTCCGCGCCCGATGCTGAACGATTTCTTCACCTCACGTGCGACGATCGTCGTGCTCATATGCTCTCCTTTGAACCGATTTTGGGAATGGCGTGCCAGGGGCGAGCTTCGCCCTGGTCGAACCTGTTAGTTGCTAAAGGTGTGTCAGATGTGTCAAAGGGACGTGCGATTTGACACGCTTCGATGCGCAGCCTTTCCTTCGAAGAACCTCGCGTAACGCCTAACCGTCGCTTCGCGCGGAACGGAACGCCTTGATCGCAAGGCACGCGAGGCCGCCGACCGGCCATGCCAGCAGGAACAGCCTGCTCGCCGGCGTGAACATCAACACCAGGCCGACCGCCGTCGCCGCAAGCATAACGGCTGCGTAGGTGCCGCGTTCGCGCTTGGCACGGCGGGCGCGCTCGGCAAGGCCGTCGTCGCCCATAGCCTCGATCTGCTCCTCGCTCATGCCGCCGAGCGATACGCGGTTGTAGCGCGCCAGATTGCAGCGCGCCCCCAACAACGCGCTCCGCACGATAACGAACACGCCGACTGCAGCGAACGCCAAGAACGTCGCGCTTGCGAGCCACACGTCCGCTTGCAGCACGATAGTCGCGGCCAGCCCCGCCATGAGCAGGCCGATGCCCGCGACGAGCCCTGTCGACAGAGCGGTGCGCGCTTTGCTTTTCTGGTCGGCCGTGTAGAAGTCGTCGACGAAGGGGTGCGCCTTGCGGAATGCGCCGCGCGCGAACGATGCAGGGAGGATGAGCGCGAGACCGACGGCCACGCCGACGAACACGAGCGCGGATGCGAAGCTCCTCACTTCGGCTATCGGCATGAGCCTAGGATCCGACAGGATGAGGGCCAATGCCGCGCTCGCGAAGATGACGGCGATGCCCAGCGGAAGCTTCCACGCGAAAACGCGCATGGCTTGATCGTACCCGGTCACGTCCTGCTGGGACTTTCCCGGTGGAATGCTGGCGACCCCGTTGGCCGGACGGCCGGTCAAGTCGCCCGTCACCAGCTCGTCGAGCGTGCATTCGAACAAAGCGCACATTTTCAGCAGCTTGTCCATCTCGGGATACGCGCGCTCGGCCTCCCATTTCGACACCGATTACCGGCTGACGCCCAACAGCATGGCAAGCTGCTCCTGCGTCATGTTGCGCGTAGCGCGCAAGTGCTGCATGTTGTCGCGAAAGCTCATAGGTCCATCCTTCATTCGTGCGGTCGATGCCCCCATGATGCGGGCGCCTCAGCCCGCACTCAACCAACTTCTGGCTTCTTTTTCGCGGACAGCGTGACAACTTCCGGTATCGAATCGCAGGTCAGAGAGAAGTATAGCGCAACATGAAAATCGGGGACTATCAGCCTTCTCGATCAAGGTTCGGAGGTAGAGATGAGAAGATTAGAACCCACGACCCTCCCATTGCAAGTGCAACGCCCTACCCAACCGTGCCAAGCGGTTCATATCAGTTGTGATCGTATACGTACCACTTGGGCTCCCAGCTCATCCGTAAACGATCACAATTGATTTAGAAGATAAAATGGTGATGTGTCCGTCGTATGTCTTGCGTCCAAGAAAACACGAGATATGCTGAGCGTTAAGCAAATCATGAATAACTATTCGTCAACCGCCGCAGGGTTCATCGCAATGCTAAGCAATTCTTCGAAAAGGGGCGGGTTGTCATATACCAGAATCGCCAACCGCTCCCTTGTTCTAGTAAGGCCCTGAAAAAGCATTTTGGGAAGGATATATTCTCTATACGGATGAGCGTATGACTTTAGCTTTCCATTTTCAAAGAAGAAGTTCTTATCCATAGGTATTATTACCCTATCGAATTCTTGCCCGATGACATCATGAGTACTGTATCCTTCTGAAATGTGAACCCAAATATCAGAATTCCATTTTTTGTACTGTGAAGGCGTGTAATAGATATATTGATATCCGTTGGCTTTGTAGCTTTCAATAATTTTTCCCGCTTCGAGGATCTCGCCCGCATACAATACTTCGATGTTCTCGAAACGTATTTGGTTGCTTTCAGATTTTAGCGAGAACAAACGTCTCACAAAAGCTGCTATCTCCTTGTTTGTTCTAATCTTTTTTGACAGTTCCTTGCAAATTGCGTTTGGCATAGTCTCGATAATCTTGCTAGAAATCTCATTACGGATTTCCGAAGCTTGCATTGTCTGATTTGAGTCAAGAAAGAAGAAGCAAGGCAATTCGGTCTCTTTTATCCTTCTTACAACCTCATTGAATTGGTGAAGCCGTAGGCGATGACATTCATCAATGAATATCGCTCCGTAGTCTTCTAGCGCGATTTTCTCGCAACCTTTTGCAGGAACTACCGAAAATGAACTCTGCGAAGAATTAAGCAAGCGATGCCCTTCGCTAAGTTGGCCGCAATGAATGACGCACGACGGCAACTCTCCTACAAGCGATTTTGCTAAATCGTATAGAAGCAAGGTTTTACCGGTTCCTGCCGTTCCAGTGATTTTGTATGCCGCCCCTCGTAAAGCCCCTTCAGAATTTTTCCGGAGAATTTCATTTTTAATCTCTTGCTGCTGCTGGGTCAGAAAATATCCTCCCGACATAAAGCGGGAAACGTCGTTAACTGGCGAAACAAGATATTTCTTTTCGCGGAATATCTCATCGTAGTCTCCAGAAAACCTATCTCTAGCAAGAAGCAAGGTTTCTATCAATACATCCATTTCACAGGAAACTATTGACCCATTCGAATATTTCTCTAAATCTCCACTCTCGGCCGTAAAAGTAAATAACTCTATCTTCTTGCCCTCTATAAAACTAAGGTAATAATTGTTTCTTGCTAGCTGAGCACACTTTTTATCATCGCTCACTCTTTTGGACTTAAGCTCGATGTTAACAATACTGTCACTCGAGATCATTAAGAGATCGAACTCTTTTCCTATGTGCGGTATCGAATAGGAGAACACAAAACCATCCAGCAGCCCAATCGAAAAACGCGGATGCTCGGAGATAAGCGAAACGAATGCATCGAGCGAAGCTATTTCGTGATCCGAAAACTCCACTATCTCCTCTCGTTTTGAGAGCAGTCGCTCAAAACGAGAGAAAGTTGAGGGCATACATTTATTGTTCGGCCTGGTAAGGATGTATAAATTTGCCGGTAATTGCATAGCGCCCCTTGCGATATAAGCTCCATAAATCACCTAACCACTTTACCTATATCGAATCGAAGCGACAACACCTTAGCCAACAAAGTAAAGCCACGTTTCGCTCTGCAAGCTACCAAAGAAACCGGAGTCGAAGTCGGTGGTCTCAACCCCACCTAGGTCTCCACAGTGGAAAAGGATCCGAGTCTTCGACTGCAGCATCGCGAATGCACCATCTCGCCAAGAGGCACGCACGTGATCGCAATCGTTATGCATTTAAAATAGCGATGCATCCTTTGACGGCTATCGAAATCTTATTTTTTCGAGCTTGTCTAAATAATTCTTCTTAAGCTTTCTTGTGCTTTCAAAAAATATTTCTTCTGAATGGGAAAGACCGCGTCGATCAGCTTTGATCCTAACGAGTTCGAGCGTGCAGAGGAGGTCTGCCGACTGGAAAAGACGATAGTCGGAAGGAACTACCTTGCGGTAGTCGACCTCGAAGAACACCGATCCGCATACCGTCCCTACGAGCTCGGTTATAGGCGATTGACCGTTGTCGTAGTAGACGGTCACCTTGTCGAAGCTAAGGAAGTAAGCCATGTTGTCGCGGAAGAAACCTGCAAGCTCTCTTGCGAGTCGTGCTTTCAACCTAATCCTATCGGGGCATTCTTTCTTCCGAACGGAAATCGTTATGTAAGATACTCCGGTTCGACGCGTAAAAGCATACAGTCGGCTCAAAGCAGCTCTTCTTGTGGACAAGGGAACACTGCGATACTCGTCTTCCTTGCGGACGATAGGCCCGGCATGAAGTGCGCGATCCGAAGGCAATCCTAGTTCCTGTACACGATGAGCTAACGCTTGGATCTCGGCATCAATGCAATTCGACTGGTCGTGAAATACAAGGGTCAGCAAATAGTTCTCGGAATTACTTCCGAAGTCGCCCGATTCGTCAATGAAAATGCTCAGCTCGGACACGAAACCCCTTAGGAATAGAAATGGCGGGGGACTTCCCCCGCCGCTGGGTGGACCCGGGCCTTTCAGCCAGTCCAACTAGTATACATTTTATCAAAACCAGAGCGCTCCAACAAGCTGTGTAAGGAGGCATGCCGATTCCGTCAGCCTACCTTCACAATTCGATTATCCGCAATCGCCACGCCCCAATGGGCTAATAGAGTTGCCGGGGGACATCCCCCGGCACTTGGAAGCCCCATAAGATGCGACCAAACAGTTTATAGCATGCAGAATCGAAATGAGCAACTTCACGGAGCACCGAATATGCAAATCGGGGCGAAGCCGTTGGCCTCGCCCCGATCAGATTTCCGTGGTGGAGATGATGGGATTCGAACCCACGACCCCCACGTTGCGAACGTGATGCTCTCCCAGCTGAGCTACATCCCCACGGGTAGTGCGCTTATCGCGCGGGGCAATATTCTGCCTGTCTTGGAGGCATTTGTCAAATGGCAATTGCAGACGATCTGCAAAATGCACACGAACGGGGCCTACAGCTCGGCATTCTCGTCGATGAACATGGCGTTCGCCTCGTCAGCGGAAACGTGTTTGAGGATATCTCCCGGCTGGCATTTGAGCACCTCGCACAACATGTCGAGCGTGCTGAAGCGAACCGCCCTGACTTTGCCGGTCTTGATGCGCGAGAGATTGACGTTGGTGATTCCCACCTTGTCAGCAAGCTCGTTCAGCGAGATATGCCGATCCGCCATGACCTCGTCGAGATGAAGAACGATTGGCATCGAATACGCACCTATATCGTATCGTCCGAAAGTTCTTGCAAAAGGACGCCATACTGGAACACAAAAGAGAATGCAAACGCAACGGATGCTCCGATAATTGGCGCTAAGTTAATAGGTATGATCTCATTGCCGCCGGTAGACACGTATCCAGAATTTAATCCTGCATATTGGACTAATCCAATATGCCCAGAAATGACAACATCGACAATGGCATAAATAGCTAAGAGACCTGCGATCAGCCGAAGTCTTTTCACTTGCTTCATTACAAAAGGAGATTGACCTTTCACCGCATCAACGAATATGCCAATAAACACAACAAAGATTAGCGCTACCGCAAAACCATGTACGAAGTACAACGCGATTCGAGGAACGCTCACACCCTCAGCAGCTCCCAATTCGCTAGGATTAATTAGCGAATAAATCATTAATAGAACGGTTGAAAGCCAACAAACACAGAAGACTACAAAAATGATTTTGACAATGATCCCTATCAACCGACATACCTTATGCACCTTTGCAAGCGAGTGTTCCGTTTCGACCTTGTCCTCACATTGCATATATCCTCCTCGAAAATCTCTTTGAATAGAGAATCATAGCATTAGGGTATTCGGATATCGAAATAGCAAAAGGATCCCGTTTCAAGAAAGAGACCCTTTTCGATAATCGAAAGCATTCTAAAAACCAGGAGCAATGCAGATGCCCCCAAAGCCAAGAACAGGACAGTTTGCATACGTATCCACTTCGCTATAGAACAGCATTCTTTCACCTCCTTTGTTGTAGCGATTCTGACATGGCTTTTCCCAGGACGTCGTAGAATTCCTGGGTCATCAGGCAGTAGGAGTCCTTCGACTCCAGGTTGCCCGATTCGAACAGCGAGCGGGCTCGGCAGCCTCCCCCGCAGATTCGCAGATACCGGCACGCTCCGCAGTCCTCGAACTTTTCGGCGTCGAGGGTTTGGAACGTGCGAGACACATCCGTCTGCAGCGCGTCGAGCACGGCGCCCGTGAACGCGTTGCCCATGGCAAGCTCCGGGCGATGCAGCATGTGGCACGGGTAGATGGTGCCGTCGGCGTCCACGCTGAGCGACTTGCAGCCGGCGCCGCAGTTGCGCTTCACCGTGAGGTTCACTCCTACAGGCGCATCCATCGCGGGAAGGGGCTTGCCGTTGTCAAGCGTCAGCAGCGCGCGACCCAGCATGCGCAGCTCGTCCGCGCCGGGCAGCAGGCCTCCCAACACCTCGTCGTCAGGCTCGCAGGTGAGCAGGCTGAAGTTCAGCGACGCGCCCAAATCGCGCGACAGCTGCACGTACGAGGCCAGGTCGTCCACGTTCTTCGCATGCACCGTGGGAATGATGTGCGCCGGGATGCCCGCACGCTGCACCATGCGCACGGCTTCCACCAGCTCGTCGAAGCGCTGCTCGCTCCTGATGTACGCCGGCGCAGCAGCCGAACAGCCGTCGAACGACACCGACACGCAATCGACGTTCGGCGCCAGCCGCTCAAGCGCTTCCTCGGTCATGCGCGTGCCGTTCGACAGCACGGTGACCGACGCGATGCCGCAGGCGCGCTTCGCATGCTCCACGATGTCGGGAAGATCCTCGCGCAATAACGGCTCGCCGCCCGAGATGATCAGCTGCGACAATCCGGCGGCGGCAAGCCCTTCCACCGCGCGCTTCATGTCGGCCAAAGGCGCGTCGGCCAGACGGTTGCGATGCTCGTCCAGCGAGTAGCAGCCCGCACATGCGAGGTTGCAGCGCTGCGTGACGTGCAGGTACGCCGAAAGCACGCGCGGCTCGGCAACGACCCGCTGGAAGAAGCCGCCGCGCGCAAGATGTTCCAGCAACGCCGGATCCACCGCGGTCACATCGTCCTCGGGAACATCCTCCTCGAGCATGCGCGCGCAAACCGCAGCGCCCTGCTCGGTCAAACCGATCGCATATCCGGTACCGAGGCAGCCCACCATCGGGATTCCCGCGAAGTCGAACAGAACTACCTCTTCGGTAAACCTCATACACCCAGCCCCTCGTCGTACGATCGATGCATCCCGGACAAACATGGCGCAAAACCGTCTCTCCACGCTTACAAAAGCATACTAGCATTCAATGAAACCTTGCTGCTAGGGGGCTTCTGAAATACCGGTGCGACAAGTTGCGTAATCCGATGATTACAATTAGGAATTTTGCAGTCCATCTGGGCATTCAGTCGGAACAAAACGGCGAAGCCACCATCACAGATTTAATGTTTTATGATAAATTGTCTGACGTTAAGATTACTGCAGAGCCACGATCATCGGAAAAGAGCCGCCGTCATGAATATCAGCCGATCGGAGCATATCGTGACCGCCGGACGCAATGGAAGCCTCTCATGCCATTGCGCGCATAAACGCGATCTTCAACGATCGCACTAGATGATACCACGAGCGAACCACCGGACTTGAAAGGGATGACGCTGATGAACACTCCCGCAGATCGTGAACTGAACAAGCGCCTCATCGACATCTCCAAAGCTTTGACTACGCTTCTTTGCGGAACCTCTACCGTAGACGATTCCGCCTACATCCGCGACGAGGCGCTTCGCGCCGTTGCGGAGCAATCGGAGCTGGCTCGGCTGAAGCTCTCGCGCGCCGCCTCGGGAAAGTAGCGCCGAACGGGAGAAGGCCGACGCCCTTGCACGGACGCCGACCTTCTTGACCGCAGACGCGAAACGCAGGGCGTAGTCGAAACGCCGCCGCTTAGGCGTTCGCCACCGCCGAGGCTCCGGCGATGCGGCCGAACACGATGAGGTCGGTGAACGAGTTGCCGCCCAGACGGTTGCCGCCCTGGACGCCGCCGGTGACTTCGCCGCACGCGAACAGGTTGGGGATGGGTTCGCCCGCCTCGGTGCACACCTGCGCGTCGGTGGTGATGCACAAGCCGCCCATGGTGTAGTGGATGGTGGGGATGCGCTTGGAGGCGTAATACGCGGGATCGGACAGCTCGGTGCCCAGCAGCTCCTTGCCTGGGGCGATCTGCGTGTCGACGCCGGCCTTCACGCAGGCGTTGTAGCCCTCCACCGTCTCGGCCAGCGCATCAGCCGGGACGCCGATCTGGTTCGCCAGATCTTCGATGTCGTCGGCCTTGAAGCTGTGGCCCTTCTCCACCAGCTCGGCGATCTGGTCGGCGCGGTCGGCCGCGATGTCGGTGGAGTCCACGAGCAGCCACATCTCGTCGTTGGGCTGTTCCAGAATGGCGTCGGCGATGGTGTCGCGGCGCTCGTCCTCGCGAATGAAGCGCTTGCCCTCGTCGTTGACCATCACGTAGTCCTCGACGCCCAGCCAGTTGCCCACGAACGTGGCCACGCCGCCGTTCTGGGGATCGCCCAGCGGGTGGATCTGCACCAGCTCCATGTTGCGCAGGCCCGCGCCCACGCCTTCGCCCAATCCCAAGCCGTCGCCGGTAGACGAGCACACATTCGACGAGGGCATGTCCTTCGTCACGCGCTTGTCGTACTCCATGGCCAGCTCGGCGTTGCGGGAGTAGCCGCCCGTGGCCAGCACCACGGACTTCGCGCGCACGGCAACGGAAGCACCGCTCGAAGGACGGGTTCCGGCGACGCCCGTCACCTTGCCGTCCTCCTCGACAAGCTGTTCGACCTTCGCGTCGGTGTACAGCGTGACCTTGCCGGTCTTGTCGGCGCTGTCCTTCAGGCACGACACGTAGTAGCTGCCGCCCTGCTCGCCCTTCTTCTCCACCTCGACGGCGTGACCGCGCTGCCATAGGCCGCCGATGGCCGTGAACGGTTCCTTCTCGTACACCAGGCCGTGGTCCTCCATCCAGTGCACAGCGTCCAGCGCGTTGTCGGCCAGGATGCGCACGAGCGCAGGATCGCCCAGCTCGTCGCCGCCTTCGAACGTCTGCTGGTAGAACAGGTCGGGAGAGTCCTCGATGCCGAGGGGCTGCTGACGCTCGGGGTCGGGCGCGTTGAGCGTGCCCTCGCCGGCGTTCGTGTTGCCGCCGTAGATGTCCATCTTCTCCAGCATGACCACCGTCTTGCCGGCCTCCGCCGCGGTGACGGCCGCCGCGAACGCCGCGCCGCCGGAACCCACGACGCACACGTCGCAGTCCTCGTCGATGGCGGCCGCGGGCTCGATGCCCGTGTCGGCCTTCTTGAGGGCCTTCACGTCGCCGCCCGCCTGGTCGACGCACTCGGCTACGGCCGTGGCGAAGGCCATGGACGACAGCGAAGCGCCCGTGACGGTGTCGAAGTTGAGGCTTTGCGACTGGAGATACTTGTCCTTGAGGATATCGATGGCAGCGTCGCCGATGTTGCGGCTTTCCTCGTGCTCGACATCGATGGCGTCGATGGCGTCGTCGGTGAACGTGACCTTCACGTTGACGGCGCCGTTGCGGCCCTCGGCGCTGGCCTCGTACGTGCCCGCCTTGTAAGCCTGAGCGCCCGCGTTGCCGTTCGCGTCGGCCTTCGGCGAGCATCCGGCCAGGCCGAGCATGGCCAGCGCCATGGTAGCGGCGCTGCCGCAGATGAACTGGCGACGGTTCATCTGCAGGCGCGCGCGCACGTTCGCCTCGATGCGACTCATGGCTTCTTCCATACGCTGGCGGGCGGCGATTTCGTTCGGGTTCTGGATCATGGCTCCTCCTTGGTTGTGTCTGCTTCCCTCACCGTCGCGGCGCGACCCTTCGCTGAGCCGCTGCCGGATCGCGATCGGCTGACGAGCGGGAAGATCAGGGAGGGAATGCCCGCCGGTCGATCGCGATGGGTTCATGATGCGGCGCAAACGGGTGGCGCAACAGTACACGGACGGGGTGTTTTCGCAGGTTGTGCCATGACACGAACCGGGTGATATACTGTGCGGCATGGAATATCGCGACGCATACGACCCCATCCCGCTGGAAGACGTGCACGAAACGCACGGGCCCAACGACGCGGGCATGATGACGCACCAGTTCTACGCGTTCAACACGATCATCATCCTGCAAGCCTACGCCGATGCCGCGCAGTGCGCCCCCGCGTTCGACGCGGCCCGCGGCGCGAGTCGCGCGTTCGAGCGGCGGCTTTCGCGCACGCTGCCGCACTCCGACATCTCGCGGCTGAACGCGGCTGCAGGCAAGCGCGTGGCCGTCCACGACGACACGGCCGAGCTGCTGCGCGCGGCCATCGGGTACTGCGCCGACAGCGAGGGCCTGTTCGACGTCACCGTGGGCTCGGCGGTGCGGCTGTGGAACTTCCACGAGGGCACGGTGCCCGAGCGCGCCGACGTGGAGCGCGCGCTGGCGCACGTGGATTGGCGCGCGCTGCGCGTAAGCGAGGCCGGAGAGGCCGGCGGGTCCTGGGCGCAGCTGGCCGACCCGCAGGCGGCCGTGGATGTGGGCGGCATCGCGAAGGGATGGATCGCCGACCGGCTTTCCGCGCTGCTGGCCGAGCACGGGTTGGACTCGTTCGTGGTGAACCTGGGCGGCAACGTGATGGCGCACGGGCAGAAGCCGGACGGCAGCCCATGGCGCGTAGGATTGCAGGATCCACGCGACAAGAGCTCCATCGTGGGCGCTGTGACCGTGCGCGACGCCTCGGCCGTGACCAGCGGCGTGTACGAGCGCTGCTTCGAGCGAGATGGCGTGTTCTACCACCACATCCTCGACCCGAAGACGGGCTTCCCCGTCGAGACGGACGCCGCGGGAGCCACCGTGGTGGCGCGCCATTCGATCGATGCGGAGGGCTACTCGACCACCCTGCTGGCGTTGGGGATCGAACGCGGCATCGCGTTCGCCCGCGAGCGCGATGCGATCCTAGGCGCGTATTTCGTGGACAGGGACGGCAAGGTGGCAGGGATCGCCTAGCCCCGCGCGATCAGGTCCAGGATATCCTGCTTCGAATGGACGTCGAGCTTGGCGTAGATGTGCTTCGAGTGGGAGCGCACGGTGTTCTCGCTGATGAACAGGCTTTCTGCAATGTAGCTTTTCGAGCGACCCTTGCACAACAGCTGCAGCACCTCCACTTCGCGCGCGGTGAGGCCCCGCTGGGACCCCAAGCGCTCGCAGCCCTCGTCGATGCTCGCGAACATCGAACGTTCGGGCGCGGGGCCCTCCAAATCGGCGAAGATGCGGCGCTGCGAGAAGTTCGCCTCGTTGAGCGCGAACACCGCGGCGATGGTCAGCAGGTAGGCCAACGCCAGCAGCACCGCAGATCCCGCGCCGTGCAGCCCTTCCGCTTTGCCCGCCAGCTCGCCCAACGCGAACGGCAGCGAGTAGGCGATCCAGCCCGAGCCGAAGATGACGTAAGGCGACGTGCGCGAATGATGCGCCACGTCGGCCAGCATCGTCCAGAACAGCATGACCACGAGCGTCTGCGCGATGGAGATGAGCACGAGCGCCCAGCCCGCCCATGCCGAGCCGATGACGGGCAGGAAGAACAGCCCCGTGGCCGTGAACAGCAGGATCGCGCGCCACAGGCTGGAAAAGCGCAGCAGGCCGCCCTTCGCGAACACCCACCACAGCACGCACAGCGCCACCGCGATCTCGGCCCCGTGGTGCGCGGACGTCATCATCCAGAACGGCGTGTAGTCGGCCTGGATGGGCATGCCCTGGATCACGCCGATGATCAGGCTGTACGCCGCTACGCCGAACAGGATCTTCCACGGGATGGACGTGGGGTTCTGGTCGTAGAACATCCGCGGCTCGCGCTGTGTCGACGGCTGCCTGCGTTGCGCGCGGCGCGCCAGCGCGGCCGAGACGAACGGCAGCGCCATGAGCACGACGGCCGCCGGAACGGGCGGCAGCAGATCGATGGGCACCTTGAGCGCGGAGCCCACGGCCATGGCGCAGAAGATGCACGCGATGGCCTCGCGAACGTCGAGCTTCGCGTAGAACGGCGCCCATTGCAAGTACAACCATGCCACGCCGATGCCCGCCGCCACCGCGGCCGCCGTGGCGCTGGCGGCCCCCGTCAGGGGCAACGGCACCACCAGCAGCAGGGTCGCAGCCGCCTGCAACGCGGCCAGCGGCCAATCCAGCTTGGGCGCCACGCGCTGCGCCTTGCCCTTCCAGGCCAGCAGCATCACCGCCAGCATGAACGCCGACAGCGCGATGTACAGCGGGATGCCGATAACCACGCCGCCGAAGTCGAGCCCCGCGCGGTGCGCCACGCAGTATATCCAAACATGCGGTGCGCAGATGCCCAGGTACGACACGTCGAAATGCCGCAGCACGTACGGCAAGCGCACGCCTTCCTTTGCCCGATCTTGCGCCACGGCCCCTCCTCTTGCGTCGATCCCCGACTCGCTTTCCACCCCGCTATTCTATACGCTGACCTCGCTGCACGACAGAAGAAACAAGGCCGGAAACGCAAAACGGGTGCCGCGCTTGCGACACCCGTCGGTTTGCCGAAACCAGCCCTGAGCCGTTAGGACAGGACCTTCTCCTCTTCCTGCTCGTCCATAAGATCCGCGGCGGGCGCACCGTCGGCCGACTCGGGCACGAAGGGCTCGAACAGCGGCTCGCCGTTCTGGGACAGCTCCACCATGCCCGTCAGCACGTCGACGTACTGGTAGGACTGGCGGGAGGTGCGGCCGCGCTTGCGATCCACCTCGAGGATGAACAGCTGCGGGTGCACCTGCATGAGAACGCCTTCGCTCTCGACGATTTTCGACCGACCCATATTGGCCCGAACTTTCAGGCGTTGACCTACGAAGTCGTGTAACGTATCATGAATGGAGTCGACGATTTTGGCTTGTTTCGCTAAATCCATGCTCACTCTTTCTCGCGTATGCCAGTGTGCAGAAATGACAGCCTCAAATTATACCACCTGAGTCAATACTCTACAGAATCTGCACGGATTGTCCCCAAGTCCATAACAATTCAAACCTCGCGCCTCGTCACGTGAAACCCCCGTGGAAGCGGGTGCCGTGCGAGCGCTGCCGTCCGCGGAGGCTTCGAGCTCCTCACGGACGCACATGCTAGAATGGCCGCGAACATAGTGCGAAAGGATCCACGTGAGCTCGAAGAAAGACAAGAAAGACAAGAAGAAGAAACCGGACAAGAAGAAGGCGGAAGCGAAAAAGACGGCATCGGTGCTCGACGGACGCGTGTGCCCCTGCTGCAAGAAGCACTGCCCGCTTGCGAAGCCCAAGTGCAGCAAAGGCAAGGCCGTGCGCGCCAAAGCGCTGAAGGACGCCTAGCCCGCGACCGAGACTCGCGAAGGCGCACCGCCCCGTTCGGTCCACGGGTGCACCGATTCGCACGGTTCCGCTGTTAAACCAATATTGACATAGCCGAGCCGGGCCGTCCGCGAGGACTCGCCGGCGGCCCGGAAGCCCTCTTCGGCCGTCGGCCGGGCGCCCGTCCCGCTCGATCGCCGGCTCCCCGACGGAGGAGGCGGCGCACGGCGGCGCATGTCAATATTGGTTTAACAGCGGACGCACGGCGATGTGCAGCAAAATCGAGGTTTTGGCAGTCGGAACCTCATTCGGCCGTCGCGGGAAGCTCTTTTGCGGGCAGCGCGACGAAGAAACCCCAGGTCGCGTTTCGCTCGATGCGCCGGCGAGGTGGCTCGCGCTGCCAAAACCTCGTTTTTGCTGCACATCGCCCACGGATTTACGACGCGAGGGGGGGGCGCAAGCTGCTCGGCGGCAAGCGGCTCGGCGGCAAGCCCCTCGGCAGACGAGCCCTCTTCAGCGACCGAACCGTTCAAGCGATCTGCTGGAAGGCGCAGCCGAGGCGGACGAACTCGGGGAGGTCGAGGGTCTCGCCGCGGAGGCGGGGATCGATGCCGGCGCGCTCGAACAACTGCGGGAGCCGGGCGATGACGGCGGCCCCTTGCGGGCCTCGTCCGGCGAAGTAGGTTTTGCAGGAGTTCGACAGCGTTTTGCGGCGCGTGGCGAACGCGGCCTCGGCCATGGTGCAGGCGGCGGCGATCGCATCGGCATCGAGCGGCACGCCTTGGTCGTCGAAGACCGGGCGGCGGTTCAGGCGCAGCACGGCGCTCTCCACCCGCGGCGGCGGGAAGAAGTTGCCCGGCCCTACGGCGAAGCGCCCGGCCGGCTCGGCGTACAGGCGCAGCTTCACCGTGTAGGCGCCGTAGTTCTTCGTGCCCGGGCTGGCGGCCATGCGGTCGGCCACTTCCTTCTGCACCATGACGGTGGCGCTTTCCAGCGACGCGAACTGCTCGAAGTAGTCGAGCACCACGGTGGCGGCCACGGCGTAGGGCAGGTTCGCCACCAGCTTGTTGGGTAAAAGCCTCATGGGTCCAGCTACGTCAGCGAGGGTTTCCGTGGTGCCCGAGATCGTGGGGAGGGCGAAGGCGCTGCGTACTTCGGTACGCGAGCCTTCAGCCTCGCCGCGAGATCGGGCACCACGGGAAGCCGCAGCGTCGAGTGGTTCCGCTGATTGGAAATCAGCGGAACATAAATCAAGCGCGTCTTTGTTGAGCAGGGCGAATCGGTCGGACCAGGGAGCCAGCGTCTCGACCAGCACGGCGGGTAGGTCGGGGTCGCGCTCCACCGACAGCACGCGCCCTGCACTCTTGAGCAGCGCGATGGTGAGCGTGCCTATGCCGGGCCCCACCTCCAGCACGTAGTCGTCGGGCGCAAGATCGGCCAAGGCGACGATCTTCTGCAAGATGGCGTCGTTGATAAGGAAGTTCTGGCCGAGCGAGTACTTGGTCGAAAGCCCGTGCGCTTCCAGGACGGCACGCGTCTCGGACACGCTGGCCAGCGGCGACAGCTTCGTCATCAGACCTGCCCCACCGCGCGTGGAAACGTGCCTTCGGGACCAGTGCACGTGTAGGCCGAAGCCGGATGCACGCGGCCGCCCTCCAGCACGTCGGAGCCCGAAGGGAGCGCGCCGTCCGCGCTGACGAGACCCACCCAGTCGTGCACGGATTCCAGCGCGAAGCCCGCCACGGCCAACGCCGAGCGCGCCTCGCCCACAAGCGGGCCGAACCCGTGCGGGTCGCCCCCCTCGCCCACCACGTACAGGCTTGCCGGTCGCTTCGGCTTGGCGCGCCAGTTGGCGTAGAAGTACGGCTGCAGGCGGTCGAGGAACGCCTTGAGCTGGGACGGCGCGCCCGCGAAGTACACCGGCGACACCACCGTCAGCTGATCGCAAGCGTTCAGCATCTCGCGCACGCGCAGCATGTCGTCCGAGATGATGCAGTACAGCTCGTTGCGCCCCAAGGTGTCCGCACACGTCTCGCATCCCGTGCACGGGGAGATGCGAACGTCCGCCAACGAAACAAGCTGCACATCGTCGTCGGCGCAGGATTCCTCGAAAGCGAAGCGCACGGCCTCCGCGACGCCCGCGCTGCGCCCTCGCGCCCGAGGGGAACCGCTGATGATGAGTCGCTTCATAAGCGTCACGCTCCTTTGTTCTTCTGCCAAGCGGTGGCCGGGCGATCCAGCAGTTCGCGCGCATTGTCCATGAGCCGAGCGAGGAACTCCTCGCGCTGGGTCCCGGGCGCCCGCCCGCAGGCCTCGGCCAGCCGCTCCGCCGTGAACAGCACGTGATCGGGCAGGCAGGTCATGCCGCGCATAGGTTCGGGCGTCATGTACGGCGCATCCGTCTCGGTGAGCAGACGATCCGCCGGCACGCGGGCTGCGGCCTCGCGCGTGTCGTCGGCGTTCTTGAACGTGAGCGCGCCGCCGAAC
>NZ_DBFEGU010000075.1:0-1307 GCF_048329335.1 Eggerthella sp.
GACACCTTCCGTGCCGCTGCCGCCGAGCAGCTGTGCGTTTGGGCCGAACGCGCGGACGTGCCTGTCGTGAAGCACAATGAAGGGGCGGACCCCGCCGCCGTTCTTTTCGACGCGGTGCAGAGTGCCGCCGCCCGGGGGTACGACATGGTCATCTGCGACACCGCGGGCCGCCTGCACAACAAAAAAAATCTGATGGACGAGCTTTCCAAAATCAGCCGTGTGGTGCACAAGGCATGCGGCACCGCCAGCGTGGAGACGCTGCTGGTTCTGGACGCCATCACAGGGCAGAACGCCATCAGCCAGGCCAGCCAGTTTATCGACGCGGCCGGGGCCACGGGCATCGTGCTCACGAAGCTGGACGGCACGGCCAAGGGCGGCGCGGTCGTCAGCATCAAGGCGAAGCTGGGCCTGCCCGTGCGCTTTGTGGGCGTGGGCGAGGGCATGGACGACCTGATGGAATTCGACCCGGACGCCTTTGTGGACGCGCTGTTCCTGCGCGAGGAATGAGGGAGGACGGAGCATGGAATTCATTGCAGCGACCAACAATCCTGGAAAGATGGCCGAGATGCGCCGCATTCTGGAGCGCATGGGCCACACCGTCCGGAGCCAGCGCGAGGCCGGCGTGACGCTGGAGCCCGAGGAGAACGGCACAACGTTTGCCGAAAACGCGCGCATCAAGGCCCGGGCCATCTGCGAGGCTGCGGGCACAGCCACCATCGCGGACGATTCCGGCCTGTGCGTGGACGCGCTGGACGGCGCGCCGGGCGTGTATTCCGCGCGCTACTGCGGCCGCCACGGCGACGACGAGGCCAACAACGACAAACTGCTGGAGGAACTGGCGGGCGTGCCCGAGGGAAAACGGGCCGCGCGGTTCGTCAGCAGCATCTGCGTGTGCCTGCCCGGCGGGCGCTGCGCCGTGTTTGAGGGCGTGTGCCCGGGCCGCGTGGGCTTTGTGCGCAGAGGGACGAACGGCTTTGGGTACGACCCGCTGTTCATCCCGGACGAGGTGGGCGTGCCAGGCGGCGGGGGAACGGCGGAAAACACGCAGGGCCGCTCCTACGCCGAGCTTTCGGCCGCGGAAAAAGACGCCATCAGCCACCGGGGCCGCGCCATGGAGCGCATGGAAGCAGAGCTGGCGCGTTTCCTTGCGGATGGGAGCGTCATCGGCATGACGTGCGGGAACGCATGCATCACGGTGGCGGACAAGGCGGAGGGCTGACGCGCAAATGCCGGGCGCGTCGGGCTTTTCCAACACGCGCGCGGCAAGCCGTGAACCGTTCGCTGCAAATCTGATACAGAAAAGGGAT
>NZ_DBFEGU010000076.1:0-1598 GCF_048329335.1 Eggerthella sp.
CCTTGTAGGACCTGTCGAGCTTGATCCCGTCCTGGTATGCGTTGATGTCGGTATAGGGTGCGACAGTGTCCGAGTCCGTGACGTTCTCGAAGGTATAGGCAACCCGGATGTAGCGGAACGGCTTGCCGTCCGGCCCCGTGCCTTCCTCGATCGTCACGCGGTCGATCGAAATGCCATCCACGGACGCCTGGGCGGACTGCTGCGGCGCGAACGGCGACGAGGTGCCGGCATCGCCCGACTTCCCGGCGCCGCCGTCGGAGGAGCCGGCGTCCGGCGCCCCGTTCCTCACGCAGCCCGCGAGTCCGGTCTGCGCCGCCATGACCGCGAGGCCCACGAACGCTCGCCTCGTCATCGCCGTCATCGTATAGACATTCTTCCCCGTCACCTGTGAATCTCCTTTATGCTCTTCAAAATGGGGGCGGTGCAGACGCGGTGCCGAGTCTCACGTATCACAGCGCGCCCGGCCTCGTCCTGCATGAGCTTCGGTCTCCCCTCGCGAAAGGCCGCGGCCCTTCTCGCCGCCGCGGCGAATTTCCGCTCGGCCTCGTCGAAGTCGATATCGCGCCACGCGCGATCCCCGCCCGTGCCGGATATGAAAACCGACGGCACGACATGGCTGCTGTCCGCATAGTCCGCCGGGACGGACATCTCCGCATAGCCCGACGGCTCGCTGCCGTCCGGCAGCCGGTACACGACGAGCTCCTGCTTCCTGCGTTTGCTCACACGGCGCTCGCACAGCTCGGGATGGAACGCCTCGTACGCCATGGCGCTATATGGGGAGCAGGAGAAGCGGTACTCGAATAGGCATTCCGCTTCCCTCCGATGCCGTTCCGCCTCCTGCACCCGGGCCGCAGCCTGCGCCCGGATCCGGTCGCGCTCGGCCGCCTCCTCGGGCCCGAGCTCGCGGAACGCCCCGACCACGGCGGCCTCGTCCAGGGCGAAGAACTCCGTCTCGCGGGCGTAGGCGCCGGTGTGGTGCCAGGACGAGGAGGCGATGAACCGGTCGAAGAGCGCAGCCTTGGTCTCGGACTCGACCGCAGGGTCGTAGAGCAGGTCCATCTCATCGCAGTAGCCCCTCAAGGCGCCGAGGATCGCCGCCTTGGTCCATTTCGAGCGGGGCATCTCCCCCGCCTCGTAGGCCGCCCGCGCGTTCACGCTCATGGAAGCGCCGCTGTATCCCTTTTGCCCGTAGGCCACCCTAGACATGTCCGACCTTTCGCGCGGATGTGTACCGTCCCAGCTGTTTCTACCCCGTGCGCGGGAAGTCTTTCACTCGATTCGAGCCGGTGCGGGGGCATTTTTATCCGTCGAGTTTCGGTAGGGGCGTGTAAAGCGCGGCGGGGGCGGGTATCAAAGCTGCTGTGTATGCCAATTCCAATAAAGAGGTGGTCCATGTCCGACCCGATCGCCGCGGCCGAAGCCGCCGGCAAAGCCCGCGATATCGCCAACCGCTTCGAGACCGCCGTATTCCTCATCGCATACGGCATCGCCGAGAAGGACGGCCTCTACGAGGCCGACCCGCATAGGTATCCCTACAGCCAGGCATTCAGACACGGCATGAATATCCTCGCCGCGCTGTGCGCTGAGTGCTCCGACGC
>NZ_DBFEGU010000077.1:0-1566 GCF_048329335.1 Eggerthella sp.
GGGAGAGGCGCTGGAGAACGCGCCGAAGCAGCAGGACGGCTGCTTTTTGATCCCCTCGATTCTGGGCGAAGGGGGCGATCGCTGATGGCTGCAACCGCACCCGTGTTCGCCGCAATGGGCGTGCGCGAGATCCGCGCGGGCCTCGCCTCCAAGGACTTCTCGGCGCGCGAGATCGCCGAGAGCTCGCTCGCCCGCGTGCGCGCGCTCGACGGCGCGACGCATGCGTTCCTCGAAACCACCGAGCAGCTGGCGCTTCAACAAGCGGCTGCGCTCGACGCCGCCGTCGCGGCCGGTACGCTGGACGCGTGCGGCCCGCTGGCCGGCGTGCCCGTGGCGTTCAAAGACAACATGAACCTGGAGGGCACGCACACCACGTGCTCGTCCGCGATGCTGGCGAACTACGTGTCGCCCTTCACGGCCACGTGCGTTCAGCGCACCATCGAAGCCGGCGGTATTCCGCTGGGCAAACTCAACATGGACGAGTTCGCGTTCGGCTCTTCCACGGAGACGAGCGCGTTCGGCTCCACTAGGAATCCGTGGGATCTCTCGCGCGTGCCCGGCGGCTCGTCGGGCGGCAGCGCCGCTGCCGTGGGCGCGGGGTTGGCCGCCATCACGCTGGGCAGCGACACGGGCGGCTCCATCCGCCAGCCGGGCAGCTTCTGCGGCGCTGTGGCCGTCAAGCCCACGTACGGCGTGGTCAGCCGCTACGGCGTGGTGGCCTTCGGCAGCTCGCTGGACCAGGTGGGCCCGTTCACGCGCTCGGTGGAGGATGCGGCTTTCGCGCTCAACGCCATCGCCGGCCGCGACGTGCTGGACTGCACGAGCCAGGACTTGGACGTCGACTTCACGGCGAACCTCGCCGAGGGGGTCAAGGGCATGCGCATCGGCGTGGTGCCCGCGTTCATGGAAGCCCAGGGTCTCACCGACGAGGTGAAGGCCAAGGTGGAGGAGGCCGTGGAGCATCTGCGCGCGCTCGGCGCCGACATCGTGGAGGTGGAGCTGCCCAACGCCCAGGCCGCTATGAGCGCCTACTACGTGCTGGGCCCCTGCGAGGCGTTCAGCAACCTCGCACGCTTCGACTCGGTGCGCTACGGCTACTGCGACTTGGGCCACAAGGACCTCGGCGGCCAGTACGAGGCCAGCCGCGCGAAGGGCTTCGGCCCCGAGGCGCGCCGCCGCATCATGCTGGGCAGCTACCTTCTGTCCGCAGGTGTGTACGACACCTACTACTACCCGGCGCAGCAGGTGCGCACGCTCATCACGCAGGACTATGCGCGCGCCTACGAGCAGGTGGATTGCATCGTCGCGCCCGTGTCGCCGCGCACGGCGTTCACGTTCGGCGAAGTGAGCGACCCCACCGACATGTACCTGTCGGACATGTTCACCATCTCCATCAATATCGCCGGCAACGGCGGCATGAGCCTGCCGGTGGGCCTCGGCGCCCAGACGCAGCTGCCCGTGGGCGTGCAGCTCATCTCGCCCCAGTTCAAGGACCAGAACATGCTGCGCGTGGCCGCCGCGCTGGAAACGGTGTACGGCCCCGCCCCCGTGGCCCCGGCCTTCGCC
>NZ_DBFEGU010000078.1:0-14644 GCF_048329335.1 Eggerthella sp.
GCAACCCGCCACCAACGCAACACCCCTCCCCGCGAAGAAAGCATGTCGCTTGGGCGTGCCTTCGAGCGCCGCGCGACTGTTGGTGTAAGCTGCGTTAGGCAAGAACGGCGCCGTCATCGGGCTCCGGCTCTGCAGATCAAACCACCTCGCCCAAGGAGCACGCATGGCATCACCCGGGTTCCCCCTCCGCGCCGCCGCCGACGGCCCGCGCCGCATCGGCATGCCGCGCGCGCTGTTGCACTACCGCTACGGCACGCTGTGGACGACGTTCTTCGAGGCGCTGGGCTGCGACGTCGTGCTCAGCGACCCCACCGACCGCTCCACCGTGGCGCACGGGGACGCGCTGTCGAACGACGAGTGCTGCCTGGCCTCGAAGATCTACCTGGGACACGTGGCCTCGCTGGTGGATTCGGACGCGTGCGATGCCGTGTTCGTGCCCAGCATCGCCAACGTGGGACGACGGCGCGGGTTCTGCACGAAGTTCCAGGCGCTGCCCGACCTCGTGGCCAATACCTTCGCCGACCAGCGCATCGAAGTACTGTCGTGCCTGGTGAACGAGGTGGATGAACACAAAAGCATGAAAGACGCGCTCATCGAGCTGGCCACGCAGCGCTACACGGGCCCGCGCGAGGCGAAGCGCGCCTGGAAAGCGGCCGCCCGCGCGCAGGAGCAGGCCGAACGCGCCGCGACGTTGCGGCAAACGCGCGCCCTGTCCCAGCTGGAAGCCGCGCGGGCGGCGGCGCGGCGCCCCGAGGACGCACCGCTTGCCATCCTGCTGGCAGCGCACCCCTACCTCGCGCACGATGCGTTCATGGGCGGCGCGCTGACGGACCTGCTGGAAAGCATGAACGCCGTGGTGCTGTTCGCCGACGAGGCCGACCGTGAGCGCTCGCTGCAGGCCAGCTTCGACTTCTCCGACACGCTGCCGTGGATCGTGAACCGCGAGATCATCGGCGCCATCACGCAGCTGCACCACCGCGTGGACGGCATCGTGCTGGTCAGCGCGTTCCCCTGCGGGCCCGACTCCATGACCGACGACGCCATCGTGCGCTGCATCCAGGGCAAGCCGGTGCTCAACCTCACCATCGACGCGCAAAGCGGCACCGCCGGGTTGGAGACGCGCGTCGAGAGCTTCATCGACATCCTGCGCTACCAGAAGAAAGGGGGCTACGTTGGCGCCTGAGACGAAACGCGACGCGGTGAACCCGCTGCACACCGACGGCGACCGCGAGGTGCGCGGCGCCCGCGTGGTGGTGGGCACGCGGCGCGGCCCGTTCAAGCTGCTGCCCTCGCTGCCGAAGAAGCCGCGCGCCAAGCGCGAACGCCACGCCCGCACGCGCGTGGCGTTCTTCCGCTACAGCTACTACGACATCGCGTTCAAATTCTTCGTCGAACACGTGCTGGACGCCGATTTCGTCGCACTGCCGAAGCCCACGAAGCGCACCATCGAGCTGGGCTCGCGCCACTCCAGCGACATGGTGTGCGCGCCGTTCAAGCACATCCTGGGCGACTACATCGAGGCGCTCGAGCTGGGAGCCGACGTGCTCGTGCAGTTCGCGGGGCCCTGCCGCCTGGGGTATTACGGCGAGCTGCAGCAATCCATCATGCGCGATCTGGGCTACGAGTTCGACATGCTGAACTTCGCCATGCTCACCGGCAAGCCCCTGACCGAGTACATCTCGGTATGCAAGAAGAAGGTGAACCCAGACCTGTCGGTGCCGCATGGCGTGCGTAACATGCTGGCCGTGTTTAAAATGATCGAGCACCTGGACGAAGTGAACGATTTCTACCTGGCGAACGCCGGGTTCGAAGCCGAGCCCGGGTCGTTCGAGCGCGCGCGGGAGGCGTACTTCGCCGACATGCGCGCGGCCACGAACGAGCGCGAGATCGCCGAAGCGCAGCGGAAGGGCCTCGATGCGTTGCGCGCGCTGCCGCAGCATCGCCCCGCCCGCCCCTTGCGCGTGGGCATCGTGGGCGAGTACTTCACCGCAGCCGACCCAGCCAGCAACCTTGATCTGGAGCGCAAGTTCCTGGACATGGGCGTGGAACTGCACCGAGCGCTGAACATGACGAACCGCAACCTGCGCTACAACGAGAAGAACCTGCGCGCCGGCATCTCGGAGTACGTGCAGTACGACATGGGCCCCACGTCCAGCATGACCATCGCGGCCGCGCGCAAGTACGCGCAGGAAGGGTTCGACGGCATCGTGCACCTCAAGTCGTCGGGCTGCACGCCCGAGGTCGACTGCATGCCCGTGCTGCAGCGCATCAGCCGCGACACCGGCGTGCCCGTGCTGTACCTCAGCTACGACTCGCAGACCAGCGACACCGGTTTGGACACGCGCCTCGAAGCGTTCTACGACATGATCGCCATGAAGAAGGAGAAGACGGCCCGATGACCGAAGCAAGGGAAACTCACACGACCGCCAACGCCAGCGAGGGACGCCCCGTCCCGTCAGGGCGAACGGACTGCTACCTCGGCATCGACATCGGGTCGATTTCCACGAAGGGCGTGATCATCGACGCCGACCGGCGCATCATCGCGCGCACGTACCTGTGGACCGAGGGCAACCCGGCCGATGCCGCGCGCCGCGTGGTGGCCGACCTGGGCTCGCAGGTGGATCGCGACGCGGTGCGCGTGCGCGCCGTGGGCACCACCGGCAGCGCGCGGCGGCTGGTGGGCGCCATGTGCGGCGCCACCGTGGTGAAGAACGAGATCACGGCGCACGCGGTGGGCACGACGTTTTTGCATCCCGACGTGCGCACCATCCTGGAGATCGGCGGCCAGGACTCGAAAATCATCTGCGTGGAGAGCGGCATCGCCGTGGACTACGCCATGAACACGCTGTGCGCGGCGGGCACGGGCGCATTCCTGTCGAGCCAGGCGCATCGGCTGGGCGTGGAGGTGGAAGAGTTCGGCGACATCGCGCTGACCTCGAAGAAGCCCGCGAACATCGCGGCGCGTTGCACCGTGTTCGCCGAGAGCGACCTCGTACATAAGATCCAGGTGGGCTACGCGCGCGAGGACATCATCGCCGGCCTGTGCCGCGCGGTGGCCACGAACTACCTGAACAACGTGGGCAAAGGCAAGCAGATCGCCGCGCCCGTGGTGTTCCAGGGCGGCGTGAGCAAGAACGCCGGCGTGGTGCAGGCGTTCCGCGACGAGCTGGGCATGGACGTGGTCGTGGACGAGGACGGCCACCTCATGGGCGCGTTCGGCGTGGCGCTGCTGGCCGCCGAGGCCGCTCCGCGCGCCGGGGAGCCCGGCGACGGCGAGGCGTTCGACTTCGACGCGTTGCGCACGTTCGAGTTCGTCACCCGCGAGGTGGAGTGCCAGAAGTGCGCGAACCACTGCGAGATCATCTGCGTCTACCGCGACGGGAAGATCATCGACTCCTGGGGCAACCGCTGTGACAAAGGCGCCGTGAAGGCCGGGTAAGCGCCGCCCTAGCCCTGCCCGAACTGGAAGCCGGGGTACAGCGTCATGCCGCCGTCGACGAACAGGGTGGTGCCGGTCACGTAGCTGGCCTGGTCGGACGCGAGCCAGGCCGCGGCGGCGGCCACGTCTTCGGGGGCGCCCACGTACCCCATCGGGATGAGCCGTTCGGTTGCGGCGCGCGCTTCGAGATCGGCGAACTTCTCCGCGTTGATGGGCGTGTTCATGGCTCCGGGCGCGATGGCGTTCACGCGGATGCCGCGGTCGGCGTACTCGAGCGCCAGCGTCTTCGTCAGCATGCCGACTCCTGCCTTGCTGGCCGCGTAGTCGGCGAAATGCGGCCACGGAATGATCTCGTGCACCGACGACAGGTTGATGATGACGCCGGGCATCTTGCGATCCAGAAAGTGATCGATGGCGCGGCGGCAGCCCGCGAACACGCCGGTCAGGTTCACGTCGATGACGCGCTGCCATTCCTCGATGGACTTCCGATCGGACGGCGAAGCCACCTCGATGCCCGCGTTGTTCACCCAGATGTCCACGCCGCCGAACGAGAACATCGCAGCGTCGAACAGGGCGTCCACGCACTCGCCCTTGCTCACGTCGGCCTGCACCGCGGCCGCCGCACCGCCCGCGTCCTCGATGGCTCGCACCGTTTCGCGCGCGCCCTCTTCGTCGGAGCGGTAGTTCGCCACCACGTTCATGCCCTCGGCGCCGAAGCGCCGCGCCATGGCGGCGCCCAGCCCCTTCGAGCTGCCTGTCACCACCACCGTCTTGCCCTTGAGATCGTCGTACATGGGAGCCTTCTTTCCGCGCAGGGTCGTCGTATCATCCCGCGACCATAACGCACCCGGTCGCGTCCCAAGCCGCCCGAGCCCCCGCCGTCGCCTGCCCGTGGCGGACGCGTTACGCTTGCTTTGACGGCGCGGGACGACATCGAGCGCACGACCGCGATGCATCCCCCCCCCTTGCCAATTGCAGTGGAAACGAGCTTCTTTGCACAAAAAACCGCGACGTTTGATATTCGCCAACCTCGCCTCCAAGCCCGCTTTCGCAAGTCTGCAAGAAATACCTGTTCAGAATTATGTCGTTGCTAGAATAATCAAGACGCTCCCTGCATGAACCCTCCAGAACATCAAACGTCGCCCTTTTTTGTGCATTCCCGGAGGAATCTCGTGCACTACGTCCGTCGAAGCCGCCGATGAGGGTCGATTCGCGGCAGGCCGTTCTTCTGGCGTACAGCTTAAGGGCACGACTTTGCTATAATCGGCGAAAGAAGGGGACTCTGCCATGGAATCAATCGACAAACGAACGTGTGCGCTCTCGATCGTCGGGATGGCGTTCGTATGGGCGCCGCTCCATACGTCGGGGCACTATCCCCTATCGCTCGTTTTCACGTCGCAAACCGCGCCCGTCGCCGAGATTTCGGCGTACCACATCGTGTACACTATCGCATTCGTCCTGGTAGCTGCCATTCTGATGCTTGCGCGCCGACGCGTGCAAGAAGCGCTCGACCGCAGCCGCACGCTGCCTTTCGCCTGTGCCGCCGTCGGTTTGCTGGGCAGCGGCCTGCTGGCAGCTTCGCCGCTGTTCGCAGGATCGTCGAGCATCGCGGTGGGCGTCGGCATGGTGCTGACGGCGCTTTCCACCGCTTCGCTGCTCATAGCCTGGGGGTCGCGCATGGCCTCGTTCGACACGCGCTCGACGGCGCTTTGCGTAACCGGGTCGTATCTGGCGTTCAGCGCGCTGTGGCTTGCGTGCGCATTGGCGAATATCGAAACGACCGCTTTGCTGGTCATCGCTCCCCTGATCAGCGGCGGGTGTCTGGGGCTGCTCGCCCCTGCCGCGCCTCGCGCGTGGGTGTTCGACCCAAGCGCGCTGAAGGAACTGCCGTACGGGTTCGTCGCGCCGTGCCTCATCTTCGTGTACTTCGGCATCATCTGCGTGAAAGCGCTCACCGCCATGCAGATAGGCATCAGCGTGGGTGCGTTGTCGAACCTGCATCTCGTGGTTACGGCAGCTGCAGGACTGGTCATCTGCATGGCCGTCCTCGCGCTGTTCCGCGCGAAAGGCTATGCGCAGAGCACGCTCGTGCTGGTGTTCGCGCTGCTGGTGCTGTGCTATATGGCATCGCTTCTGGCCGTGATGCTGGGGCTCGATTCCGACTATCAATCGTTTCTCGGCAAACGCGCGCTGGTCGGCTCCGAACACGTAATAGAAGCGCTGCTGTTCATCATGCTGGCTTGCACCGCTCATGAGAAGCGCCTTTCACCCGTGCTTGGTTTCGGCCTGTTCGCGACGCTGGTGGTGGCCGTTCCGCAGTTCATCGCCTCCGATCTCATGTACCAGACCGGCCTGCTCGGCGCGCTGTCGCACCTCGACCTCGTGGTTCCGCTGGTGGCCGTGGCCTCGTTCGCCATCGCCGCCGTGGCCATCGGGCTGCTCGTGCGCGTGTCCACCCGCGCCGCGCAAGCGCCGGCGATGCCCGCGGGAAACTGGCAAGAAGAGCTGTGCCGTACCGCACTGGGCAGCCTGGATCTCTCGCCGCGCGAGTTCGATGTCGCCGTGCTGGCGTATCGCGGCTATTCGGCAAAAAAGATCGCGAGCACCCTGTACGTTTCGGAGTCCACCGTGAAAACGCACACCTCGCACGTGTACCGCAAGGTGGGCATTCATTCGAAGCAAGAGCTGATCGCGTTCATCGACGCCTTCCGCACCGAAGGTTAACGGCCAATCCCTAATAGCCGATCTACCAGCTGTTTTGTCCGTTTCGTACGAGGCGGACACACCGCTTGCACGTCGCGCTCCCCCGAAAAATAACCGTTTCGTATGAAGACGCCGGAGTATCGCGACGCCTAGGATTCGTGCTGTCGAATCCGACGGCTACCGCAATCCCCCTCCCCGCGTAGCCGTCGGCCGTTCGACGTCAAGACGACCGAGAGGGAAAGAGGGATCATGAACACCACTGCACCACTCAGCGGATCCGAAACCGGCGGCCTGTCGCGACGCGCGTTCCTGCGCGCATCCGGCTTGGCGATGGGAGGCATCGCCGCGGCCGGAGCGCTAGCGGCCTGCTCGCCGCAGGAAAACGACGGCGCCAAAACAGCCAGCGCCGACGAGGCGAAGGAGGCGTCCGCGCGGTTGACCGAGGAGCTTCCCATCCCCGAAGCGAAAGCTCCCAGCACCACGTCCTACGATTGCGACGTGCTAGTCATCGGCGGCGGATTCGCAGGATTGAACGCAGCTATGGCAGCCAAGGGCGAAGGCGCGAACGTCGTGCTGGTGGACAAGGGGCGTCCGGGTTATTCGGGACTGTCGCCGTGGCCCAGCTCGCATCGCTGGTTCGACCCCGACATGGGCGACGACGCCGAGGCGTTCAAGAGCTGCATGCTGTCCGGCACCGAGTACGTCGGCAACGCCGACTGGTACCAGGCGTGGATCGACGACTCGAAAGATGCGTACGAGCGCCTGAGCAGCTGGGGCATCCTCGACCAGTACACGCGCGCCGTGGACACGCCCGACTATTTCGAGAACCTCGATTACGTGGGGTATCGCGAAGCGAACATCGAGCACGACCGCCACAAGAAGTTCATGCAGACGCTTGAAGACAACGACATCCCCGTGGCCGACTACACCATGATCACCGACGTGGTGAAGGACGGCGATCGCGTGGTGGGCGCCGTGGGCTTCCACGTGCCCAGCGGCACCGTGATCACGTTCAATGCGAAAGCGGTGGTCATGTGCATGGGCGGCGGCTGCTACAAGCCGACGGGCTACCCCGTGGGCGACGACACGTTCGACGGCGAGTTCATCGGCTACAACCTGGGGCTGCCCATCGCCGGCAAGGAGTACGACGACTTCCATATGACCACGTCGTTCGCACCGGGCAACGCGTTCATCAACAACTCGTGGGACTGGCTGGAGAACATCTGGCTGTGCGGCGGCGACGTGACCGCCGAGAACGCCGCAAGCTACGCGGCCGGCAAGGCGAAGGCCATGGTGCTGGATCGTTTGACGAAGGCCACCACCGGTATCGCCAACGACGACGGCACGAACATCGAGGACCAGTCCACCGCCGACGTCACGCGCCGCGGCGGCACGGCCAGCGGAAACGCGAACGACCCGCGCCAGGGCAAGATGATGAGCCCCAAGCCGAAGGGCGACATCTACGGAGCAGCCGTGGGCATGTGCGCGCACCTCAGCTCGGGCGTGTTCTGCGGCCTGGACGACCTCGAAGGCGCAACGGGCGTCGACGGCCTGTACGTGGCCGGCGACGGCATGAACGCCTCGGCGGTCACGGGCGCCATGTACCCCTGCGGCGTCGGCTTCACGTCCAACTTCACCAGCATCCAGGGCGATCGCGCCGGCAAAGCCGCAGCCGCGTACGCCGGCAAAGCCGAAAGCGCCTCCATCCCCGCCGACAAGGCCGGCGAGCTGACCGAGGCCATCAACGCCCCGCTGGGCCGCGAGCAGGGATTCAGCCCGAACTGGGCGCGCGACCAGCTGCAAGCCATCATGGCGCCGTACTGGATCAATGCCACCAAAACCGAGGCCACGCTTTCGGGCGCGCTCGACCAGGTGCTGTACATGCGCGACAACGTGGTGCCGAAGCTCATGGCCACGAACTCCCACGAACTGCGCCTGTGCCACGAAATGGAGCACAAAGTGCTGTCTGCCGAGATGAAGCTGCGCGCAGGCCTCGAGCGCAAAGAGAGCCGCGGGTTCCACTACCGCTCGGACTACCCGTTCCGCGACGACGATTTCCTGTGCTACATCACGCTGCAGAAGGGCGACGACGGCTCGATGCAGGTGGGGCGCGTCGAGGTCAAAGACGAATGGAAGGGCGACACGACGCTGGATTACGCGAAGCGCTACACCTACCGCTTCCCCGGCGAAGCCGAAGCCAAGGGGCTGCCCGCCGAGGAGAAGTCGGGCGGCTGGGGCAAGTAGGCCAACGCGATCCTGCAAAATCCGCCCTGCCAGCGCGCGGGCTTGAGAGAGAAGAGGTGCAACCATGAGTGTACAGCGATACGACCTGAACGCCTGCATCGGATGCGAAAGCTGCATGACCGTCTGCCCGATGGACGTGTTCCGGTTCGACTACGACCAGATGAAATCCGTGATGGCCTATCCCGAGAACTGCCAGAGCTGCGGCCAGTGCTACGTGAACTGCCAAGGGCGCTCGCTCGTCATCGGCGACAGCATGTTCGGCTACGCCATCACGTCCTACCGCGCCACCACCACGGCCACCCACGCCGACGTGGAAGCCGCCATCAAGGCGCAGCCCCAGAAATCCGCCGAGGAGGCAGCAGCGGCTGCCGAAGAGAAGAAGGCCTCGTAACTGCGCCTCCCGCCCCGAATCGCATGGAACTTGCGATGCGGGGCGGGGATTCCTTCGGGATACCGAAATGCCGCTGTCGGACCCTCTTCGGAATTGCCGAACCGTTCAACTTTTACCGCGCAGGGCCGTTTCGCCGCGCACGCCTGCCCGAGGCGCCCTGATCTCGCGGCAGCCTGGCAACGGGTCGCTCGAAGGCGGCCCGTCGGCGGCAAGCCAGCGGCGGGTCAATTCGTGCTTGGCAGAGATCGCACGCTATGCACGATTCTTCGCCATCGTCATTTCTCGCGACCTGGACTTTTCTTTTCCGTCCTCGAAAACGACCGCCTAAAATCGTGCATAACGCGCGATCTCTGCCAAGCCGCGCCACCCTCGCGTTCCCCACCGAGTCGATGCGGGCGCAAGTTCGCCAAACTTCTGCAGCTCCCCGCCCGAACGGCGGCGGGTCAGCCTCGGGCCAATCGCAAGCCGTTCCGGCGCGCTTCGAGGACCGCTCGCGCGAAAAGACCCCACATCAGGCCTTCGTGGATCTATGCTGTCGCCACAGCAAAACCGATCGGCACGAAAGGAACCGCCATGAAGACGCTTGAGGAAATGTTCCCGGATCAGAATGTCGACGCGAAGTTCGAGCTGGCCTTGATGGAGGCGCTCCTGAACGAGCGACTCGAAGAATTCCTGAAAGACCACAACTGCAGCGCGGCGCCGGAAGACGTGAAGGAGCTGGTGACTCGCGACATAGTGACCCTCTTCGATGCCTTGACGGTCGACGACTCCCAGAGCTAAGCGCGCCGAAGCACGACGCCCGCAACAGCAAGCACTCCCAAGAAGCCCGCATTGCCGACGTCCAAGAATACGCCCGCGCTCGCGTGGTGGAGTAAAAGCGCGCAAGACATTCGCGGTATACTGACCGCATTGTTTCGCGCTCGCCTCAAGGAGGAAGCCCATGACGCGCCCGACCGCCCCGCACGCCCACCTCATCACCCGCCGATCGTTCTGCACGCTGTCCGCCGTGGCGCTGGCCTCGCTCGCGCTTCCCGCCCGCCGCGCGTTCGGCGATGAAGCGGCAACCGCCGCCACTGCGACGCAGCCCGGCGCCATCGTCATCGTGCACACGAACGACGTGCACTGCGCCGTGGACGACAACCTGGGATACGCGAAGCTCGTCAACTACGCAAAAACCATGCGCTCGACCTACGGCGCGGACAACGTGACGCTTGTGGACGCGGGCGATGCCGTGCAGGGCAAGGCCATGGGCACGCTGACGAACGGCGAGTACCTCATCGATGTCATGAACGAGTGCGGCTACGACTTCGCCATACCCGGAAACCACGAGTTCGACTACGGGATGACCCAGTTCAACACGCTAGTCGCCCGCGCGAACGCGAAGTATCTGTCCTGCAACTTCACCGACCTGCGCACGGGCAACCTCATGTTCGACGCATACGCCATGCGCGAATACGACACCGCGGTCGGGAAAAGGAAGGTGGCGTACTTGGGCATCTGCACGCCCGAATCGCTGACGAAGTCCTCCCCCGCCCACTTCCAGGAAGACGGAATCTACCGTTACGGCTTCTGCGAGGACGACTCCGGCACAAAGCTGTACGATGCCGTGCAAAGCGCCGTCGACCAAGCGCGCGCCGACGGAGCCGACTACGTGGTGGCGCTGGCGCATCTGGGCCAAGATGGTGTGACCCCGCGCTGGACCAGCACGGCCGTGGCGGCGAACACGAGCGGCATCGACGTGATCATCGACGGCCATTCGCACGAGCTGTACGTTCAGACCCCGCTCAACAAGAACGGCCAACCGGTGCTGGTCACGCAGACGGGCACCCAGCTGGTAGGCATCGGCCAGGTGGTCATCGATCCCGCGAACGGCACCATCGCAGCCTACGCTTCGAATGACACCGAAACCGTCACCGCATCTACGACAAAGGGCACCGCCAGCATCGTCAAGGCCTGGGACGGCATCGATGCCGACACGGCCGCCTTCATCGCCGGGCTGCAAGCGGATCTTGCGAAGATCACCGAGCGCGTCATCGGACGCTCGGACGTGCGTCTGGTCGCCCTCGAGGACGACGACTACACGTGGGCCGTGCGCGCGCACGAGACGAACCTCGGCGACTTCGTGGCCGACGCGTACCTGGCGCTGGCCTGGCACGGCGGGGTCATGGCCGACATCGGCTTCGTCAACGGCGGCGGCATCCGCGCGAACATCGAGCCGGGCGACGTGACGTACGGCGACCTCATCAACGTGCAGCCCTACAACAACCAGCTGTGCTACGTGGACACCCTCGGCCAGAACATCCTCGACGCGCTGGAGGCGGGCGTTGCGAACCTTCCGAATCCCAGCGGAGGCCTGCAGCACGTGTCGGGGCTCGCATACACCGTGCGCACGGACATTCCGTCGTCGGTGCAGATGCCGGGTGGGAAATTCGGCGGCGTGACGGGCGAGTACCGCGTCCGCGACGTGCTGGTGAACGGCGAGCCCCTCGACGTGAACCGGCGCTACAAGCTGGTGTCGCACACGTTTTTGCTGGTGGAGGGCGGCGACGGCCTCACCATGTTCATGAACGACGAAGCCGTGCTGCTGGATTTGGACAACAAGGCGCTCATCGAGTACATCCAGTACGATTTGAAGGGAACGATCGGCGGCGAATACGCCGATCCGGACGGCCAAGGGCGCATCGTGATCAAGAACGGCCCCGATCCCGAGCCCGAGCCGCTGCCTACGCCCGAGCCAGCCGACGAGCCCGCCCCGGGCTCCGGCGGCAAGCCGCTCGCCAGCACGGGCGACCCCTTGGGAACTGCAGTCGTCGGAGCCGCCGCGGTCGCCGCAGCCGCGGGAGCCGTCGCCGTAAGCGCGCGACGCTAAGCGTTTCCTTCCAGGCCACGCAGGAAAGATTGGGCGCAAATCCGCAGCCATGACAATTTCGGACGGGTTTTCGAGCGATCTTTCTTGCGGAATCAGAAGAGTCTCGAACATAAGCCCAGGTCGCTGCTTCTCATAGGCCAGAACAACCCGGGTTCGCCATGGCGAACTTTGCCCCCTGGCTCCCCATTTGCGCCCAGCCCTAAGGCCGAAGCGCCCCCGCAGGCAGCCGCCTCCTGCCGCAGGGGGTGATTAACGCGAAGCATCCGCGCCCCGCACAGCAAAACGAGGGGCGCTCGCCAAACACGAGCGCCCCTCAGCTAACTTACGCCATCAGACTCCGCGGCGCACGGGCTTCCCGAGCCGCACGAAGGCGCGGCTCCAAGGCAGCCAACAGTACGAGCCGCCCCGGCGGCTGACAAGCCGCCGGAGCTGAATTACGCCATCAGCTTCGTGACGGCGTTCGCATACGCTACCGGATCCTCGATGGGCAGGCCCTCAACCAGCAGCGCCTGGTTGTACAGCAGCTCGGCGTACAGCTTCACCTTGTCGGCGTCGCCGGCTTCCTGCGCGGCGCGCAGCACGTCGAACACCGCGTGCTTCGCGTTCACTTCCAGCACGCGCTCAGACTTGATGCCCTCGCCGCCGTCGGGCATCTGCGCCATGATGCGCTCCATCTCCAGCGACACCGGACCAGCCGCGGTGATGCAGGCGGGCGCATCGGTCAGGCGCGACGACACCGCCACCTTCGTCACCGAGTCGCCCAGCGCGTCCTTCATAGCGGCGAACAGGGCCTCGTTGTCCTTCGTCGTCTCTTCGGCTTCCTTCTTCTCCTCTTCGGAGGCCAAATCGAGGTCGCCCGACGCCACGTTCTTCAGCTCGAACGGCTCCGGCGCATCCTCGCCGTCGGCCGCGGGCGCACCGTACGTCATCATCGACTGGAAGCAGAACTCGTCCACGTCCTTCGTGCACAGCAGCACGTCGTAGCCCTTCCCCAGCACCGTCTTCACGATGGGCATCTTGGCCAGGCGCTCGACGCTCTCGCCGGCGGCGTAGTAGATGGCCTTCTGGTCGGCCGGCGCGGCTTCCAGGTACTCGTCCAGCGTGACCAGCTTCTCCTGCTTGGCCGAGTAGAACAGTAGCAGGTCGGCCAGCTGATCCTTCAGCATGCCGTAGCTGTTGTAGATTCCGAACTCCAGGCCGCGGCCGAAGTTCTCGAAGAACTTCTCGTACTCCTCGCGATCGTTGTCGCGCATCTTCTTCAGCTCGGACGTGATCTTCTTCTCGATCTTCTTCGCGATGGCGCGCAGCTGACTGTTGTGCTGCAGCGTCTCGCGGCTGATGTTCAGCTGCAGGTCCTGGCTGTCCACCACGCCGCGCACGAAGTTGAAGTGGTCGGGCAGCAGCTCCTCGCACTTCTCCATGATCAGCACGTTGGAGCTGTACAGCGCCAGGCCCTTCTTGAAGTCCTTGCTGTACAGGTCGTACGGAGCGCGGCCGGGGATGAACAGCAACGCGTCGTAGCTGAGCGCGCCCTCGGCGTGGATGCTGAACGTGCGCGCCGGGTCGGTGAAGTCGTGGAAGTCGGTCTTGTAGAACTCGTTGTACTCCTCGTCGGTGACCTCGGACTTGCTGCGCTTCCAGATGGGAATCATCGAGTTGATGGTCTCCACCTCGGTGTAATCCTCGTACTCGGGCGTGTAGTCGTCGCCGGCGTCCTCCGGCTTGGGCAGCTCGCGCGTCTTCGACACTTCCATCTGCACGGGATAGCGCACGTAGTTGCTGTAGCGCTTGATGAGGTTCTTCAGGCCGAACTCGCTGAGGAACGTGTCGTAGTTGTCGTCGTCAGTGTTGTCCTTCAGCGTGAGGATGACGTCGGTGCCGTGGCCCTCGCGCTGGGCCTCCTCGATGGTGTAGCCCTCCACGCCGTCGCTTTCCCAGGCCCAGGCCTCGTCGCTGCCGTACGCCTTCGACACGACGCGCACCTTGGACGCCACCATGAACGCGGAGTAGAAGCCCACGCCGAACTGGCCGATGATGTCCACGTCGTCGCCCTGGGCGTCGGCGTTGTCGGCCTTGAACTCCATGCTGTCGGAGTGCGCGATGGTGCCCAGGTTGCGGTCGAGCTCGTCCTTCGTCATGCCCAGGCCGCTGTCCGACACGGTGACGGTGCGCGCGTCCTTGTCGAACGCCACGCGGATGCCCAGCTCGTCCTTGCTCAGCTGGATGTCCTTGTCGGTGAGGCTGCGGAAGTACAGCTTGTCCACCGCGTCCGACGCGTTCGAGATGAGCTCGCGCAGGAAGATCTCGCGGTTCGTGTAGATGGAGTTGATCATGAGGTCGAGCAGCTTCTTGCTCTCGGTTTTGAACTTGCGCATAGTTGGCGTCGCTCTCCTTTTCGTACCTGCCGGTCTGCCCGTTTAGCAGTCTCGGACTTCGAGTGCTAAACGGGATTTTAGTACGACGCCGTGCGATGTCAAGCGGAACGCGCCCCGATTGCAGAACACGCGCACAGGCGACCGGCGACGCGCCGCCGGATGCCGCACGCGGCAGCGGCCGCCGCATGTGCGCCGGCCGAGCACGCGACCCCGGCCGCCGCGCGCGGGCCGACGCGCGCACCTCCGGCTCCCGTTCTACAGCAGATCGTCCTCGGCGTGGCAGAGATCGCACGCTAGGGATCTCAGCCAGCCGGCAGCCTGCAGCACGGCGGAGCCGGCCAGAGCCCTGCAGCACCCCGCGAAGCCGGACGTCTCCCCTACACTCCCTGCAGGCAGGTGTCCATCGCGTAGCGCAGCACGTCGGAGCGGTTGACGGTGCCCACGATCGCGCCGTCGCGCACCACTGGCACCTTCTTCAAACGGCGCGTGGCCAGCAGGTTGCACACCTCTTCCAGCGACGATCCGGCCTCGATTGCCACCAGCTTGTCGGTGGCAATCGCGCTCACCGGAAGCTCGATGAGCTCGCGCAGGCGCTCGTCGAACGTCTGGCTGTTGGCAGCTTC
>NZ_DBFEGU010000079.1:0-10256 GCF_048329335.1 Eggerthella sp.
CAACGAGGACGCCAGCAACATCAGCCAGGGCCAGCGCCAGCTGCTGACCATCGCGCGCGCCATCCTGGCCGACCGCCGCATGCTCATCCTCGACGAGGCCACCAGCTCGGTGGACACGCGCACCGAGGAGCGTATCCAGAAGGCTATGGACAACCTCATGGCCGGGCGCACCTCGTTCGTCATCGCGCATCGCCTGTCCACCATCAAGAGCGCGGATCTCATCCTCGTCATCCGCGACGGCGACATCGTGGAGCAGGGCACGCACGAGGAACTGCTGGCGCTTGGCGGTTTCTACGCGGAGTTGTATAATTCTCAGTTCACCGAGACGATTGACGAGGTGGAGGACTAGCGCATACGGGCGCGTCTTCGCCCCCTCGCTCAGGGAATGGGAACAGCGACGTATGCCCGCAACGGGAACTGAGAGCGCATCAGCGCAGATGCAAGGCGCGCCTGAAAGCAAGGCGCGCCTTGCCGTGTTCGACTTCGACGGCACCAGCATCGCGGGCAACTCGCCCGTGCTGCTGGTCAGCCACCTTCTGAGTCGCAAGATGCTGAAGAAGCGAGTCGTCTTCCGCATCCTTCTGTGGGCGGCCGCCTACAAGCTGCGCCTGCCGCAGAACGAGGCGGCTGTGCGCGGTCTCGTGTTCACGGCGTTCGAGGGCAAGCCCGCCGCCGAGGTGGACGCCTTCCTCGCCGAGTTCTACGACGAGCGCATCGCGCCGCTGTTCAGGCCCGAGGCGGATGCCGCCATGCGCGCCCACGCCGAGGCGGGGGACACCGTGGTGGTCATCTCGGCCACGTTCGAGCCTATCATCCTGCGCGCCATGGAGCACCATCCGTTCGACAACCAGATATCCACGCGCATGAGCGTGGCCACCGACGGCACCTACACCCGCGCGGTGGAGGGTCTGCCGGTGGAGGGGGAGGAGAAGCTGGCCGCCGTGCGCCGCTTCGGCGACAGCCGTTTCGGGCCGGGCAACTGGGAGCTCGCCTACGCGTACGGCGACCATCATTCCGACCGCGCCGTGCTGTCGGCCGCGGAGCATCCTCGCGCCGTGTCGCCCGATCGGCCGCTCGCCCGCACCGCGCGCGAAAAGGGCTGGGAGATCCTCGACTGGTAGAGCCTTGCGCTCATACCCTTCGGGTTGCTTACGTTTTGGGGTTTTTGCGGTTCGACCTATGCGGGGGCTTTCTTCTTGGGTAAAATGTGACCTGGACATAGTCATTTTCTCGCGACGTGCGATCACATCGAAAAGGAGGTTGGGTCCATGTTTGAGAACGATGCGAACAGCTCGCCCAGCCAGAACGACGAGCATAGCAATTCCTCGACCGAGTACCTGCGGCTCGCTTCCCAGGCGTGCGCTTCGGGCGACGCGGTCCTCGGCATGCATCTGTATCTGGCGGCGTTCGAGCGCGCGCAGCACGGCGAAGGCTCCGCCGTCGACGAAGCGGCGCTCGAGGGCCTGAAGCAGGCCTGGCAGCTGGCCTGCAAGCTCAAGGAGCGCTCCATCGCCGAATACGCGTTCGAGCGCCTCGAGCCCTACCTGTCCTCGGACGAGGCCGCGGCTTGCGCCGAGCAGCTGCAGAGCCTCGCGCTCGACAAGCTGGAGGAGTACGGCCTTTCGCGCGAGGACCTGGAGGACATGACCGACATGATCTCCCAGGACTTCCTGGGCTTCGATGCCGCGCGCCTCATGCGGGTGGAGCACGTCACCGAGCCGTCTTCGGCGTGCGTCGCCGAGGCTGCGCCGCAGGCCGCTCAGAGTGCTGCGGCGGACGAGGGCGGCGAGGAGGGCGAAAAGGCCCCGTCCGTCTCCGAGGTGCAGAAGTCGCTCGCCGAGGCCATCCAGGCTTGCGGCGACGACGCGGACGCTCATGCGGTGGTGTCGTCCCTCGAGAACATAACGTATCGCGAGCTCGTGGGCTACGACGAGACCGTGAAGCTCATGCGCGACTTCGGGGTGGGCATGCAGCACGACGAGCGCTTCCAAGAGCTGGTGGAGCTGCTGAACGCGCGCCACGGCCTGGACCGCATGCCGGCCTCCGACGCGCTGCTGTTCCGTTCTCCGGCGCGCGAGGACGCGAACCGATTCATGGCGGCCACGCTGGGCGAGCTGGGGCTGCCGGCCATCCGCATGCACATGGAGGAGAACCTTCAGGGGATGCCGGTGCTGTGCGTCATGGCGCAGGCCGACCGCCAGCCGAAGCTCAACGCGGCGCGCAACGCCTTCGAGGGCGCTGGCGTGCTCATGCTGGAGGACTTGGATCTGTGGATGTCGCCCATGGTGGAGTCGGCCGGCGACGATCTGGGCGGGTTCATCATGGCCAGCCTGTCGCGGGGCGCGCGCGAGGCCATCAGCCTCATCCGCTCGGCGGTGGAGAACCCCGACGTGTTCGTGCTGGCCTCCTCGTCCGAGGCGGGGGAGATCGACCCGTTCTTCTTCGACCTCCTGGAGCCGCTGTCGGTGATCGACATCGACTTTCCCACGGTGTCCGAGCGCGACGACATCTGGATGGAGATAGCCCGCGAGCATCCGTCCCTGCGCGGCATCGACCGTGCATCGCTTGTGCGCTATTCAGCGCAGATGCCGCGCTACGATATGTACATGGCCGCACGCGAGGCCATCGAGGAGGCTTACAAGGCCAGCCTCGTCGCGCGCCGCTACCTGCCGGTGACGGCGGACAACCTGTACGACAAGCTGGCGGCTTACCAGCCGCTCGATTCCGACGAGTACCGCGCGCTCGAAGAGGCGGTCGTGAACGACTTCAGGCGCGAGTTGGAGCATCTGGAAGACCTGCTCGACGGGGAAGAGGGAAACTAATGGACGTCACGCGCCGCTGCGACTACGCCTGCCGGATACTGAGGGCCGCCTACAAGAGCGGGGATTCCTACGTGTCGGTGTCCGACATCGCCGAGCAGGAGGACATTCCCTACGCCTTCGCGCGCAGCATCCAGCACGATCTGGTGAAGGGCGGGCTCATCAAGACGGTGCGCGGCGCCCGCGGCGGGCTCGCGCTCAACTGCGATCCGGCCGCCGTGACCCTGCTGGAAGTGCTCGAGGCGGTTCAGGGGCCGGTGAGCATCTCGCTGTGCGTGATGGATCCCGCTTACTGCGACAAACAGAAGGACTGCGCCTACAACAAGCTGTGGCAGGGAGCCGATCGGCTGCTGAACGCCTACTTCGGCGCTATCACGCTCAAGGACCTCATCGAGCAGGGGGCGTCGCATCCGGTGGTGGAAGCCGCTATGGCGAAGGCGAAGGACGCAGACGCGGTTCCGGCCGCCGTCCGCTGCGCTGCGCAATGCGCCGCGCCCACGCCGCGCATTGCCGCGGAGGCTCCCGACGCCGACGACGCGAGCGCGTGCGAATCGTGCGCATAGCGGGTTCCGGCTCGATTGCGTGGCCGTCCGAGGCGCTCGGGCGCGACGAGTTCGTGGAGCTTGTGCGCCGCGAGGGCGCTCGGCTGCATCGCGACCTGCCCTGGCGTTACATCGACGACCCGTACGCCGTGCTGGTGAGCGAGGTCATGCTGCAGCAGACTCAGGTGGCTCGCGTCGAGAAGCACTGGACGCGCTTCCTGTCGCTGTTTCCCACCATCGACTCCCTGGCGGCCGCAGGCACGGCCGACGTGCTGGCGCAGTGGCAGGGGCTGGGGTACAACCGCCGTGCGCTTGCGCTCAAGCGGGCGGCCGAGACGTGTTCGGCCGAGCGGGGAGGGCTGCTGCCCGACACGGCTGAGGAGCTGGAAACGCTTCCGGGCATCGGTCCGGCCACGGCGGCGGGCGTGATGGCGTTCGCCTACAACCGCCCCTCCGTGTACATCGAGACGAACGTGCGCACGGTGTTCCTGCACGAGCTGTTCCCCGACCGCGACAAGGTTTCCGACCGCGAGCTGGCGCCGCTCGTGGCGTCCACCTGCCCCGAGGACGACGCCCGGGCCTGGTACTACGCGCTGCTCGATTACGGCGCGCACCTCAAGACGCTCGTGGCGAACCCTTCGCGGCGCAGCGCCCACTACGCGCGCCAGTCGGCCTTCGAGGGCTCGCGGCGGCAGAAGCGCGCCGAGCTCGTGCGCGTCGTGCTGGCCGAGCCGGGCATCGGCGCCGACGAGCTGGCCGAGCGCCTGGACGCCTTCGAGCGCGCCGCCGGGCGCGACGGCGTGGATGCGGCCACGTTCGAGTCCATTGTGGCCGACCTCGTGTCCGAAGGCTTCTTCCGCCGAGAGGGCGGCGCGTTCTTCGCCTGACGGGGCCCGCTGCGGCGGGAGGTTGCATTCTTTGCCCTCCTCCGGTTCCGGTCCGCGCTTGGGATGGCATGCGGTCGAATCCTTTTCTTGCAGGGCGGCGTTTTCGAGCGCTTTGGACGCAAAACGGTACCCATGGCAATCCTGACGGCGGAATCAGGTTACGAGAGCTCGCTGAATAGTACCCACCTGGGGTTTTGCACGTGATCCTGATCGGACGGCATGCAAAACAGGTCTCGAGATTGTCATGGGGGCTGATTCGCGCCCAATCTCGCCGGGCTTCCCGCCGCGATCGGAGCGCATGGTCGAGCGAGCTGAATCTATGCAGCGCGCCGCGCGACCTACCGAGTGCCGCCGGGCGGACTCTCCCTATTCAATCGCGTACGCATTGCTCCTCGATAGTTTCTTGTGCGCGAAATAGCGTTTCTTGCATGATTCTTGCATACGATTCTTGACTTTCATGTGTTAGAATATGCCGCATCCCGTGGGGGAGTAGTCGGCCTTGAACGAGGTGGCTGCGTCAACATGCTGCTTCCGCTCGAAGCTGGCGCAACCTTAAACGACAAGACTCGCGGTGTGGCGCACGCGTCGCACCGCTCATCATGCAGCCGGCGCGCACGCCGGTATTTTTATGCCTAAACCGTGGAGTGCGGGGCGGCCAGGGGGGGCCGCAAGCGGACGAGAGGAAAACCCATGGGATTCGTGGAGCTGTTGTTGCTGGCGATCGGCCTGTCGATGGATGCGTTCGCCGTGTCGGTATGCAAAGGCCTGTGCATGAAGCGGCTCAACCTGCGCCAGGCGACGGTCGTCGCGCTGTTCTTCGGCGGCTTCCAGGCGCTCATGCCGCTTGTCGGATGGGCGCTGGGCACGCAGTTCGAGCAGTTCATCACGCCGGTGGATCATTGGATCGCCTTCGTGCTTTTGGCCCTCATCGGCGGGAAAATGCTGTGGGACGCCTTCCATGAGGACGACGAGGAGCTGTCCTGCCCGGCCGACGGTAAGCTCGACCTGCGCGAGCTCGTGATGCTCGCCGTCGCCACGAGCATCGACGCGTTGGCCGTGGGCATCACGTTCGCGTTCTTGCGCGTGGACATCCTCACGTCCGTGGGGCTGATCGGCGTGACGACGTTCGCCCTGTCCATCGTCGGCGTGGCCGTGGGCCACCGCTTCGGCGCCCGCTACGAGAAGCCCGCCACTGTCGTCGGCGGCATCGTCCTCATCCTCATCGGCCTCAAGATCCTGCTGGAGCATCTGGGGATCATAGCCTTCTAGAGAGCCGGACGAGACGGCGCTCCGGTCGGGATGGCAACCGGGCGCGCTCGCTCAAGACGACGGTCGGCCCCTACATAATAGGGTAGCTTCCCAGCACCTTGACCTCGCGCAGCTTGAGGCGCAGGCAGTTGAGCGCGGTCTGCACGGCAAGGTCGTTCACGTTCTCCTTGAACTCGATGAAGAACATGTAGTCGCCGAGCGCCTGCTTGGTAGGGCGCGACTGGATCATCGACAGGTTGATGCCCGCGTAGGCGAACTCCGACAGGATCATGTTCAGCGTGCCGGCGCGGTCCACCTGCAAGAACAGCGCGAGCGAGGTCTTGTAGCGATCGCCGGTGAACACGGGGGGATGCCCCTGGCGGCCGATGAGCGCGAACGACGTCTGATTCCCGAAATGATCCTCGATCTCGCGCTCCTCGACGCGCGCGCCGTACAGCTCGGCCGCGAACGCGTTGGCGATACCCGCGACGCGCGGGTTCTCCATGACCAGCCGCGCGCTCTCGGCGGTGGACGATGTGGTGATGGTGGACCTGCCCGGTAGGCGCTCGCTCAGGAAGCGGCGGCACTGCGCGAGCCCTTGGGCGTGCGAGGCCACCGTGGCAACGTCCTCGATCTTCGCGTCGGGATGCATGACGAGGCAGTGGTGGATGTCGATGACCTCTTCGCCGAGGATGGTGGCCGAGCTTTTGAAGGAGAAGTTGTCCAGCGTGGCCGTGACGGACCCTTCGAGCGAGTTCTCCTTCGCCACCACGCCGAACTCACATTTGCCGCGATCGACGCAGTCGAACACTTCGTCGAACGAGGCGCACTCGAACAGGTTCGGCTCGTCGATGCCGAGGCGGGCTGCGAACGCGCGCGCGGCTTCGTCGGTGTAGGTTCCGGCAGGGCCGAGGTAGGCGAATACGGGTTCGGTTGAAGCCATGGGTCCAATCCTTCTATCGGGGTTCTCGGTTATTCGTGCTTGTGCTATCATACCCGTCTTCACGACAAGATGAACGGCGGTGAACGAGAAACCAACGGGAGTTCTCACCTGTTAGCGGTATGCATAGAGAGGGGCGAAAAAAGTATCACCCTGCATGAAAATGCATAAAGTAGCTAATCAAGTGTATAACTCATGTTACGTGGATGTTGATGCGTAACATTTTTCAGCCACTTGCGGGTCAAACGTTGCGCTCGCGCCCTCGCTGTGCGTTTTAATTCTGGAGTCGTGGAAAATACTGAATCAGCAAGCATTGGAAGACGAGAGCACCTGAGGAGGTGTGCACATGGAAACAGAGGCCACAGTTTCAGAGTTTCAGAACATGCTTTCCGCGCGCGGCGTCAGCCGCCGCAGCTTCATGAAGCTCTGCGGCGCCGTTGCGGTCGCGGCCGGATTGTCCGAGCTCGCTGCGCCGCGCGTGGCGCAGGCCCTCGAGAAATCCGTGATCGGCGCAACGAAGGGCAAGCTGTATCCGGTTATCTGGATCGAGGGCGCGTCGTGCACGGGTTGTACCGAGTCGTTTGCGCAGGTCGAGACGCCGGATGCGGCTTCGATCGTGCTGGACATGATCTCGCTCAACTACTCCGAGACCCTGTCGGCGGCAGCCGGCTGGTCGATGGAGGAGGCCAAGGAGCAGACGATCGAGGCCGGCAATTACATCCTCGTGTACGAGGGAGCTGTGCTGGAAGGCTGGGGCGGCCAGGCTCTGCGCGTCGCCGACAAGCCCGGTACGGAGCATCTGATCGAGGCTGCCGAGAAAGCCAACGCCGTAGTCGCGCTGGGTTCCTGCGCGGTCAACGGCGGCTGGATGGGCGCTCATCCCAACCAGGCGGGCGCGCTCGGCGTGCAGGCGTTCCTGAAGAAGGCCGGCATCAACACGCCGGTTGTGAACGTTCCCGGTTGCCCGGCCAACCCCGAGTGGCTCGTGGCCGTGCTGGCGGACGTGATCTTCCTTGAGAAGCTTCCCGCGCTCAACAGCGAGGACAAGCCTGCCGGCATCTTCGACCAGACGATCCACGACAACTGCGAGCGCCGCGGCCACTTCGAGAACGGCGAGTTCGTGTACAAGTTCGGCTCCGAGGAAGAGGCCAAGGGATACTGCCTGTACCCGCTTGGCTGCCGCGGACCTCAGACGAAGGCGAACTGCGGCGTGACCATGTGGAACAACCGTCGCAGCTGGTGCGTGCAGTCCGGCGCTCCCTGCATCGGATGCTGCGAGGCCAACCCGAACGATCCCGGCCATAACTGGGTCGAGGTCAACACCCCGTTCTACAAGCGTCATCGCGACCTGCGCATCGGCGACTGGATGGTTCAGCCCGGCACTATCGCGCTCGGCATCACCGGCATTCTTGCCGCGGCCCTCGTGGTGCACGGTTTCGGCATGAAGATCACCGGCCGCATGGACGGCGGCGCCGACTTCGAGAAGGTGCGCGGCTGGGACGCGAAGCATCCCGACAAGTCCATCGGCAAGTACGACGAGGCCGACCTTAACAACGACGACAAAAAAGAAGGGAGGTAAGCCCTTATGACTCGTTCAGTCATCGACCCGATTACCCGTATCGAAGGCCATCTCCGCGTCGAGATGGAAGTGACCAACGGCAAGGTTTCCGATGCCTGGGTGTCCGGCGGCTGCTTCCGCGGCATGGAGATGGTCGTCGAGAACCGCACGCCCGAGGATGCTGCCCAGATCGTGCAGCGCATCTGCGGCGTGTGCCCGGTGTCCCACGCCCACTCGTCCGCTATCGCGGCCGAAAAAGCCTACGGCATCAAGATCTCGAACAACGCGCGCATCATCCGCAACCTGCTGGAAGGCGCGCAGTTCCTGCACAGCCATATCCTGTGGTTCTACAACCTGGCTGCCCTCGACTACGTGAACCCGCTGAACGCCCTCAAGGCCGATCCGGCGGACGCTTACGACCTTGCTCAGGCTGCAGGCACCTCCATGAACAGCGACTTCGTCGCGCTCAAGGAGCGTCTGGCGAATTTCGCCGACAACGGCCAGCTGTCCATCTTCTCCGGCAACTGGTTCGACGCGGAGGACGGCACGGCTTACCAGCTGCCGCCCGAGCTCGACCTCATCTGCACGGCTCACTACCTTGAGGCGCTGACGATGCAGGCCAAGGCTTCGCAGATCTCCGCTATCATCGGCGGAAAGATGCCGCACGTCATGACGCTGGTACCGGGCGGCACGGCCTTCGTGCCCACCGATCAGAAGCTTGACGAGTTGAAAGCCCTTGCCGATGAGATTTACGACTGGGTCGAGTCGACCATGATCCCCGACACCCTTGCTATCGCGCCGTACTACATCGATGCGTTGAACTGGGGAAAGGGCTGCGGCCGCTATGTGGCTTGGGGCGTGTTCGAGGGCCCGGGCGACTACGCCAGCTACACCGAGCAGATGGCGAACCGCTACCTGCCCATGGGCGTCATCGACGACAAGCTCAACCTCTCCGACGTGCAGGAGAATCTCATCACCGAGTACATGGGCCGCTCCTGGTACAAGGGCGATGCCACGTACACGTCGCCGTACTTCGTCACCGAGCCGGAGTACACCGAGTACAACGTCGAGGACCGCTACACGTGGGTCAAGTGCCCCGCCTACGACGGCAAGCCCTACGAGGCTGGCGGGCTTTCCCGCGTCTTGGCCGCGTACAAGCGCAACGTGCCGTTCGTGGTCGAGCAGGTTGACGGCCTTCTGGAAGCGCTCGGCGCTCCCGGGCAGATCGGGGTCGCGCAGTCGACGCTCGGCCGCACCGCCGTTCGCCAGATCGAGACGCTCTACATCGCCGGCCTCATGAAGGACTGGGTTGCCGAGCTCATCGAGGCGCTGAAGAGCGGCGACAGCGAGTACTTCCGCGAGCCGTCCACCATCACCGGCGCCGGCACGGGCTTCTGGGAGGCTCCGCGCGGCGCGCTCTACCACTCCGAGAGCATCAAGGACGGCAAGATCGAGGGTTATCAGATCATCATCCCGACGACGTGGAACCTCGCTCCCATCAACGAGAGCGGCGAGCACGGCCCGATGGAGCAGGCGCTTATCGGCAACCCGGTGGGCGACATCGAGAAGCCGATCAACGCGCTGCGCACGGTGCACAGCTTCGACCCCTGCACGGCGTGCGCGGTCCACATCACCGAGCCGGCGACGGGCAAGAGCTTCGAGACCGTCACGAGCCCTTGGGGGGTGAAGTAACATGGCGCACTTGGCACATTACCGCGAAGCGCATCCGATGCCCTTCGTCATCACGCACTGGATCAACCTTGTTGCGATGATCCTCCTGATCATCACGGGCTTCAGCATCCACTTCCCGTTCTGGGGCGGCTTCATGGGCATAGCCCGCGGAGTTCATGTGTTCCTGGGCTTCGTGCTGTTCATCAACTGCATCGTCCGCGTGATCATGGCTTTCTTCGTGAAGTCCGCGCCGGATGGCGGCACCCGCTACCAGGTCACGGACTACAAGACGTGGCTGCCGCAGGCTGACAACCGTCACCAGCTGGGCGCGTGGATTCGCTACTATCTGTTCTTCAAGAAGGATCACCCGCTGGGCGCCAAGCTCGGCGTGCCTCAGAAGATCAGCTACCTGGCCATCCCCATCCTCATCATCGTGATGTTCTACACGGGTCTCGCCCTGTGGGCTCCGACGATGAACTGGGCGTTCTTTGCGGCAGGCACTGATCTGGTGGGCGGCCTCATGTCGATGCGCATCATCCACTACTTCATGATGTACATCTTCATCTGCTTCATGCTCATCCATATCTACCT
>NZ_DBFEGU010000080.1:0-8158 GCF_048329335.1 Eggerthella sp.
CAGGGCAGGGGGTTTGAGCTTTCGGTGTTGCCATGCGCACTAATTCAGAAGCCGATGTGCGGCAAAATCCAGGTTTTGGCACGACGGACTGGCGTGCGGCTCGACAACTCAAAACCCCACCTGGGGTTTTGTCGACGCGCGCAAGCGCGATGCCCTTCCGAAGGCTCGAACCGAACGCGCGGTGTGCCAAAACCTGGATTTTGCCGCACATAGCACTTTAAAGACGTGCACGCCCGCGGTGCGTCGACCCTTAGCGGAAATCCTCTTCGTCGGCGTGCTCCCAGCCGAACAGCGCGTCGCCCACGAGGCGGAACGAAAAGGGCAGCGGCGGCTGCACGTCGCCGTTGTCGATGCGCTCCGCGACGCCTTCGAGCTCCTCCAGGAGGTCGAAGAACGACAGCTCGTCGAGCGAAGGCATGCCCTGCGCCACCTCTTCCGGCGAGATCAGCAGGATCTGCAGCACGATGTCGAGATGGCCGTCGAGGCGAGCGTTGTTATCCAGCAGCGCCTCCACGTTGTCGCGCCCGAAGAACGACTTCTCGATGCAGTACCAGCCCACGGCCTCGGGCGCATCCTCGTCGTCCAGGTAGTTGCTGAGGATGATGCCGTTGTCCTCGAGGTCGTTCACGGTGAAGCACGACACGAGCGTCTCGGGAGTCACGAGCGGTTCGTCGTTCTCGTCAAGATCGCTCATCACGTATACGAGCTCGGCTGCCAGCCCGTCTGCGCCCACGTCGAGCGCCAGCCCGTAGCAGTAGCCGGGATTGGCCTTGCGCGTGCCCCAGTAGAGCTCGCCGTGGTGTTCGAGAAGCGTTTTGACGGTAGCGGCCATGAGGATCCCCTTCGCGCGACGTGCTTGATCGGATCAGTCGAGTATAGAGCATCGTGGCGAGCGGTGGTACGATGGTCGGCGACTGAAAGGAAAACGACATGCCGATCATCCACCTCGAAGACCTCGACGACCCGCGGCTCGCCGCGTACTCGGGCATGACCGACGCGCAGTTGCGCGATTGCCCCGACAGCACGCACGGCCTGTTCATCGGTGAGTCGCGCAAGGTGATCGAGCGCGCGCTGGCCGCCGGGGTGCGGATGCGCTCGCTGTTCATGGAGGAGAAGTGGCTCGATCAGACGATGCCACTCGTCGATTCGCTGTTGGACGGCGATCCCGACTTTCCCGTGCTCGTGGCCACGCGCGAGCAGTTCCGCGCCCTGACCGGCTACGAGGTGACGCGCGGCGCGCTGGCCGCGTTCGAGCGCCCGCCCTTGCCTCGCGTGGAGGATCTGCTGGCGAGCGCGCGCCGAGTGGCTGTGTTGGAGGACGTGACGAACTACACGAACATCGGCGCCGTGTTCCGCTCGGCGGCGGCGCTGGGCATCGACGCGGTGCTGGTTACGCCGTCGTGCCACGACCCGCTGTACCGTCGCGCCGCGCGCGTGGCGATGGGGACGGTGTTCCAGGTGCCGTGGACGCGCATCGGAAGCGAGCGCGCCTGGGCGGCCGAGGGCGTGCCGCTTCTGCGCTCGCTGGGCTTCTCGACGGCCGCGCTCGCGCTGTCGGACGAGGCGATCTTCCTGCACGACGAGCGCCTGCGCGGCTGCGACAAGCTGGCGCTGGTGCTAGGCACCGAAGGCGACGGCCTCGCGCCCTCGACGATCGCGAACTGCGACTACACGGTGAAGATCCCCATGGACCACGACGTGGACTCCCTCAACGTGGCGGCGGCCAGCGCCGTGGCCTTCTGGGAGCTCCGCACGAAGTGGCGCGATTGAGCGCCGTCTACTCCAAATCCAACCCGTCGATCACTTCCCGGAGCGTGCTCGCCGACTCGTGCAGGCGCGCCAGTTCGTCGTCGGACAGCGGGGCCGGCACCTGGTACTCGATGCCGTTCTTGCCGACCACAGCCGGCATCGACAGCACCACGTCGTGCAGGCCGTGCACGCCGTTCTGGAAGTTCGACACGGGCAGGATGGGCTTCTCGTCGCGCACGATGGCCTCGCAGATGCGTTTCACCGACATGGCGATGCCGTAGTAGGTGGCCTTCTTCTTCGCGATGATCTCGTAGGCGCTGTTCTTCACGTCCTCGGCGATGCGCTGCATCGACTCGTCGTGTTCGAAATGGCCGCGCAGCTCGCAGAAGTCGTTCACCGGGATGCCCGAGATGTTCGCCGTGCTCCATGCCGCGATCTCGCTGTCGCCGTGCTCGCCGATGATGCGCGCGTGCACGTTGCGCGGGTCCACGCCGAGGTGCTCGCCCAGGATGTACTTGAAGCGCGCGGTGTCCAGCACCGTGCCCGATCCGATGACGCGGTTCTCGGGCATGCCCGACAGCTTCAGCGCCACGTGCGTGAGGATGTCCACCGGGTTCGACACCACCAGCAAGATGCCCTGGTAGTCGCGATGGGCGATTTCGGGGATGATGGACTTGAAGATGCTCACGTTCTTATGCACGAGGTCCAGGCGCGTTTCGCCGGGTTGCTGGTTCGCGCCGGCCGTGACGATGATGATGGCCGCATCGGCCGCGTCGTCGTAGTCGCCCGCGTAGATGTTCATGGGGCCGGCGAAGGGCATGCCGTGCGCGATGTCGAGCGCTTCGCCCTCGGCGCGGTCGCGGTCGACGTCGATGAGCACCATCTCGGTGAACAGCTCGCTCTGCATCAACGCGAACGCGGTTGCCGAACCCACGAATCCGCACCCTACGATGGCCACTTTCCGATCGTTGATAACGCGCTGCATACGCTTCCTTCCGTCGACATGTTCGAGTGAGAACCTACTGCATCCCGGCGAACCCGTCAAGGTCGTTCATCGATTGTCTGTACCGAAAAAAGGATAGGGCGGCTATACTGAGAGCGTGGCAGGCAAGCTGCACCGTCGTCGCCAAGGAGGGGCCATGGCCATCAATCGTCAGAAGCTCAAGCTGCTGTACCTCATGCGGATGCTCGAGGAGGAGACCGATGCCGAACGCGGCCTCACGATGGCGCAGATCATCGGGAAGCTGGAAGCGCTGGGCATCTCGGCCGAGCGCAAGTCCATCTACCGCGACATCGAGGCGCTGCGCGAGTTCGGCGTGGACGTGCGCACCTACCAGCGCGCGCCGGTGGAGTACGCCGTGGAGCACCGCGCGTTCGCGTTCGCCGAGCTGCAGCTGCTGGTGGACGCGGTGCAGAGCTCCCGCTTCCTCACGCAGCGTAAAAGCGACGCGCTGGTGGAGGGCGTGAAGCAGCTGGCCTCGCGGCGGCAGCGCGCGCTGCTGGACAAGCGCGTGCACGTGGAAGGCCGCATCAAGATGCAGAACGAGTCGGTGTTCGGCAGCGTCGACCGCATCCAGGAGGCCATCGCGCTCAAGCGCCGGATCTCGTTCGTCTACTTCAAGTACGATGCGGCGAAACGCAAGGCGCTGCAGCATAACGGCGAGCGCTACATCGAGACGCCCGTGCAGCTCGTGTACGCGGAAGGCTACTACTACCTGGTCGTGTTCAACGAGAAGCACGACGATTTCGCGAACTACCGCGTGGACCGCATGGACCGCATCGAGGTGCTGGACGAGCCCGCGCTCAAAAACGAGCGCATCGCCACGTTCGACGCGCGCGAGCTGGAAAGCCGCGCGTTCGGCATGTACAGCGGCGAGCCGGTGGCGGCCACGCTGCTGGTGGACGAGGAGGTCATGGGCGCGGTCATCGACCGGTTCGGCAAGGACGTGGAGTCGGTGCCGACGGGGGAGAGGCGGGCGCGCGTGTACGCGACGGTGATGAAGAGCCCCGTGCTGTTCGGGTGGCTGGCTCAGTTCGGCGGCCGCGTTCGCATCGAGAAGCCGACCGCGCTGGCGCAGGAGTACCGCGCCTACCTTGAGGACATCGTCGCCGCGTACGAGTAGGACGCCGCCGTTCCAGCGCCTCGGCTGTCCGCGCGCCTCACACCGCCTGCGGCATCGCCTCTTCGTCGTGCTCGCAGGCGGGTCGGCCGCCGCCGACGACCAGTCGGCCTCCGTCGTCGAGGACGATCTCCAGTTCCACGAGCAACCCGTTCTCGTCGGTGCAGAACACAAGATCGCTCACCTGCCGTCCGATGGCGTACGAGCAGGGGCGCAGGCTCTTCCAGCGCAGTCCCGCTACGGGCGCGTCGGTTTCCAAGCTGCCGACGTGCAGCGCGATGTGCGGCCCCCGCATCACGAACACGGCGAGGTCGCAGCCTTCGAACCGCAGGACGGTAGGCGCGCCGGGCAGGTAGGCGCGGGCGCGTTCGTCGAACAGGGCGAGCACGTCTGCCACGTACGATCCGACGGCGCAGCGCGCCTGCCTTCGGTTGGCTCGTGCGAGGCCGCGCGGGTCGTCGAACCATCGCTGGTACAGGTTCGCGAACGCCGCGGCCGCGTCGACGGGGGCGAAAAGGGACGTTTGGTCGGCTTGTCTTGCATGCATGGGACTCTCCTTTGCTCTCTTGTTGCGTATGGTACACGTTCGGCGGTTCAAGCCTGTCCTTTCTGTGGGACAGCTGCCGATCGTTCGGTCCGCATGACCCGTCTGCGCCGCTCGCTGCCCGTGTGCCTTCTCCGCGCCTTGCGCGCGCGGCCGCCGCAAGGCGCGTCGTTTGCGTTAGAATGACGCACGGGAAACACGTTGGAGACGCTCGTCGGTTTCGAGCCGATAATGGATGGAGAGCCAGTGGCCAAGCTATCGATTGCGCCGCGGTCGCGCGACGATGCGCGGATTGCCGCGCACCTGGACACCTTCGCGCGCCGTGTCGAGGCGACGCCGCCGGGCATGTGCCCGCTGGCCGTGCAGCTGACCATGCTGCAGGCAAGCGGCGCGCAGACCTGCGGAAAGTGCGTTCCGTGTCGCGACGGCATCCCGCAGCTGGCGGCGATGCTCAAACGCGTGGTGGACTGCGACGCCGACGAGGGCGTACTGGAGGGCCTGCGCGCGCTGGCCGAGATGATCCGCGACACGTCGGATTGCGCCATCGGCTACGAGGCCGCCCGCAGCGTGCTGGAGGGTCTCGATACGTTCGCCGACGAGTATGCCAGCCACGTGCACGTCCGCGTTTGCCAGGCCGGCGTCGGCCAGACGGTTCCCTGCGAGACGCTGTGTCCCGCGCACGTGGACGTGCCCGCCTACATCGCGCTCACGGCGGCGGGCGACTACGCCGGTGCCGTCAACATGGTGCGCAAGGATAACCCGTTTCCCACGGCTTGCGCGTTCGTGTGCGAGCATCCTTGCGAGACGCGGTGCCGCCGCACGCTCATCGATGCGCCCATCAACATCCGCGGGATCAAGAAGTTCGCGGTCGACCAGATGCCAGCCGACCAGGTGGCGCCCCCGCCGCGCAGCGTGGACACCGCGCGCACCGTCGCCGTCATCGGCGGCGGGCCCAGCGGGCTCACCTGCGCGTACTTCCTCGCGCTCATGGGGCACCGCGTGACGGTGTTCGAGGAACGCGCCCAGCTGGGCGGCATGCTGCGCTACGGCATCCCCGCGTACCGCTTTCCGCGCGAGCGCTTGGACGAGGACATCCGCGGCATTCTGAACGCCGGCACCATCACGGCCCGCTGCGGCGAAGCGGTGGGCGCGCATGAAATGGCCGAGATAGCCGACACGTACCATGCGGTGTACGTCTCCATCGGCGCGCAGACGGGCAAGTCGCTGCGCATCGACGGCGTGGATGCCGAAGGCGTCGTCTCGGCAGTGGATTTGCTGGGGGCCATCGGCGATGGCGACTATCCCGACTTCACGGGCAAGCGCGTGGTGGTGGTGGGCGGCGGCAACGTCGCCATGGACTGCGCGCGCACGTCGGTGCGCGCCGGGGCCGACGAGGTCTCGGTGGTGTACCGGCGCCGCAAGGACGACATGACGGCGCTGCCGGCTGAGGTGGAGAGCGCCATCGCCGAGGGCGTGGAGATGATCGTGCTGGAGGCGCCCGCCAGCATCGAGGTGGACGAGCGCGGACATTGCACGGCGCTCATCACGCAGCCGCAGATGATCGGTCCCGTGCGCGGCGGCCGTCCGGCGCCGATGGCGGCCGACAAGCCGACGCGCCGCATAGAAGCCGACATCATCCTCATCGCCGTGGGGCAAGATGTGGTGTCGGGCCCGTTCGAGGAGTTCGGCATGAGCACCACCTGGGGTTGCTTCAATGCCGACGATCATCTTGCGGCCGAAGGGTACGACCATGTGTTCGTGGGCGGCGACTGCCAGACCGGCCCCTCTACGGTGATCCGCGCCATCGGGGCGGGAAAGGTGGCTGCGCGCAACATCGACGAGTTCCTGGGTTACCATCACAAACTGCCGTGTGACATCGAGGTGCCCGAACCGCTGCCGAACGACCGCACGCCCAAGGGGCGCGTGGAGATAACCGAGCGTCCCGCGCGCGAGCGGCGGCTCGATTTCGATGGCGTCGAGAACGGAATGAGCCGCGAAGAGGTCGTGCAGGAGTGCGGGCGCTGCCTGCGCTGCGATCGTTTCGGCTGCGGCGTTATGGAAGGAGGCAGGCACCAGTATGCCTAGCATCACGATAGACGGGATCGCCCTCGACGTTGCCGAAGGCTCCACCATCCTCGATGCCGCGCGCGCTGCCGGCATCCGCATCCCCACGCTGTGCTTCCTGAAAGAGCGCAGCGCCATCGCCTCGTGCCGCGTGTGCGTCGTGGACGTGGAAGGGCTCGACCAGCCGGTGCCCTCGTGCGCCACGCCCGTGCAAGACGGTATGAAGGTGACCACCTCCTCGCCGCGCATCGAGGCGTACCGCCGCATCGCGCTCGAGCTCATCATCGCCGATCACGGCCTCGATTCCACGAACTACTGCTTCTCGTGCGATAAGAACGGCGCCTGCGAGCTGCAGGCCGTCTGCCGTGAGTACGGCGTGCTGGAGTCTCCTTTCGAGGCAGCGCAGAAGCGCGAGCCCGTGCGCGACGAGAACCCGTTCCTCGCTTACGACCCGAACCTGTGCATACGCTGCCAGCGTTGCGTGGGCGCCTGCAACGACGCCGCGCGCAACCACACGCTGGGAACCGCGAAGCGCGGCGTTCGCACGCTGATCGAGGCGCCGTTCGGCGCGGACTGGCGCGCCACCGACTGCGAGTCGTGCGGCAACTGCGCGCAGGCGTGCCCCACCGGAGCGCTCACCGAGAAGCGCCGCGCGACGTACCGCTCGTGGGAGACCGAGCGCGTGCGCACCACGTGCCCGCACTGCGGCGTGGGCTGCCAGCTGGATTTGGTGGTGAAGGACGGCGTCGTCGTGGACGCCGAGGCCGCGCCGGGCCCGTCGAACCACGGGCTTCTGTGCGTGAAGGGGCGCTCGGCAAGCTTCGATTTCGTCGACGCGCCCGACCGCATACGAACGCCGCTCGTGAAGAACCGCGAGACGGGAGAGTTCGAGCCCGCCACCTGGGACGAAGCGCTCGACCTCGTGGCGAGGCGCTTCACGGAGCTCCGCGATGTCCACGGCGGCGAGTCGCTGGCGGCGTTCGCGTGCTCGCGCTCCACGAACGAGGACATCTACCTGTTCCAGAAGATGGCGCGCATCGTGCTCCAAACGAACAACGTGGACTGTTGCGCGCGTGTTTGACACGCCCCCACGGTCGCCGGTCTGGCGACCATGCTTGGTTCCGGCGCGATGACGAACTCCATCGAAGACGTCACGCGCAAGGCGGAGGTCATCATGCTCGTGGGGTCGAACCCCGAGGAGGCCCACCCCGTCATAGGCATGCAGATCCGCGCGGCGGTCGAACGCGGCTGCCGGCTCATCGCGGTCGACCCGCGCGACATCGGGCTGGCCGCGCATGCCGACATTCATTTGAAGCTGAGGCCGGGAACGAACGTCGCGTTCGCGAACGGCATTGTGAACTACCTGATTCAGCACGAGCTGTACGACGAGGACTTCGTGCGCGAGCGCACCGAGGGCTTCGAGATATTGGCCGCGACGGTGCGCGACTACACGCCCGAGCTGGTGGAGGACATCTGCGGCATCGACCGTCGCGACCTCGTGGCCGCGGCGAAGATGTACGCGGCAGCCGACGCGGCGGCCATCATGTACTGCCTCGGCGTGACGGAGCACTCCACGGGAACCGACGGCGTCATGGCGCTGTCGAACATCGCGATGATCTCCGGCAACCTGGGCAAGCCGGGCGGCGGCGTGAACCCGCTGCGCGGCCAGAACAACGTGCAG
>NZ_DBFEGU010000081.1:0-2654 GCF_048329335.1 Eggerthella sp.
CGACCCCACGACCCACCCGATGGTACACCTGTTCCCCTACTGGGACTTCAACGACGGGCAGATGATTGACCTATGCGCCTGCACAAATGCGCACAGCGTCGAGCTTTTTGTGAACGGTGAGAGCCTTGGCCGCAAGGTGCCGGACCACGCCAAGGGCCGCACCGCCAACTGGCAGACGCCCTACCGCCCCGGCAGCGTCAAGGCCGTGGCCTACGATGAAAACGGCACGGTCGTTGCCACCGATGAACAGGATTCCTTCGGCGACAGCACCATGGTCTGCCTGCAGGCCGACCGCAAGACGATCTCCGGCGACGGCCGCGAGCTGGCGTTTATCACGATCACGACCTGCGACAAAAACGGCAGCCCCGTGCGCAACGCAAACGACCGCGTGACGGTCCGCGTGAACGGCGCAGGCGTGCTGGTGGGCCTGGACAACGGCGACAGCGCCGACCCCGACGAGTACCAGACCGACAGCCGCCGTCTTTTCAGCGGCATGCTGCTGACCGTCGTGGCGGGCAGCGGCCGCACGGGCACGATTACCGTGGAAGTCACGGCCCCGGGCCTGCGCCCCGCCGTGCTGACGTTGAACGCCGCCCCGTTTGAAGGCCCCGTCCGCCGCCGTCTGTCGTCGATGAAATTCAACGGCAGCACGCAGGAGATCCCCGTGCGCAAGCTGGCCTTGACCGCCGAGCGCACGGCGCTGGACAAGGAGCACCCCGTAACCCACATTACCGCCGCCCGCCGCCCCGCCGATGCGACGTTCACCGACATTGAGTGGCAGCTGACCGACGACAGGGGCGTGCCTGCCGTGAACGCGGCCATGCAGCCAGACGGCGACACACTGACCGTGACCGCCTTGGGCGATGGTACGCTGCGGGTCCGTGCCCTGGTGCGCAACGGCCACGACGCGCCGCAGCTGATCTCCCAGCTGGAGTTGTCCATCTCGGGCGTCGGCCAGCTGCACAAGAACCCCTATGAGTTTATCTCGGCCAGCCGTTTTGATGCGTCCTTCGGCGATATCGGCAACGGCAACGAGCGCGGCGTCTCCACTTCCCGCACGGGCCGCAGCTGGGTGCTGTTCGATGACATCGACTTCGGCCCCGACGGCGCAGACACGGTGGAGTTGCCAATCTTCGCCCTGGACGGTGCGCCGACGACCTTCCGCTTCTGGGACGGCGAGCCCTACGCCGAGGGCAGCACAATGATCGGCGAGCGCATCTACCACAAGCCCAAGCAGTGGAACGTTTACCAGCCCGGCACCTTCAAACTGGATAAAATCCTGCGCGGCATCGGCAAGTTTGCCGTCGAGTTGAACGTGAAGGTCCACATCAAGGGCTTCACGTTTGCCCGCCGCTCCCGCGCGTGGGACACGCTGGCCGCAGGCGCGTGCGATTCCGTCTACGGCGACTCCTTCACCCGCGACGGCGCACGCGTGCTGGGCATCGGCAACAATGTCTCGCTGGTGTTTGACCGCATGGACTTTGGCGAAACGGGCTGTCGCGGCATCCGCATCACGGGCCGCAGTCCCCTGCCCGCCAATACCGTACACCTGCTGTTTGCCGCAGAGAACGGCGGCGAGCCCGAACGCCGCGTCGTCGAGTTCGGCCCGCAGGCCGACTGGGGCGAGCAGACGTTCACGTTTGCGCCCGTCACGGGTGCGCGGCAGGTGACGTTCCTGTTCCTGCCCGGCACGCAGTTTGATTTTGACAACTTCACGTTTATTTGAGGCGATACCCATGAACCACGAAATCTATGCGGACCACGCCGCCACCGCGCCCATTGAATCCTTGGCGATGGAAGCGATGTACACCGCGTACCAAGCGTACGCGAACCCCGCAGCGCTCTACCGCAGCGCCCTGCACACCAAGCAAACCGTGGAAAAAGCACGGCAGACCGTGGCAGAGAACCTGGACTGCACCCCCGATCATGTGTTTTTCACCTCCGGCGGCAGCGAGAGCAACACCTGGGCCATCCGCGGCACGGTGCCTCGGGGCGGCCATGTGGTCACATCCCCCATCGAGCATCACTCGGTTCTGAACGCCTGCGCATCAATCCAAGACGACGGCGGCCGCATGACGACGCTGGAGGTTGACGGGTTCGGTCGCATTGTGTCCGAGAGCTTGACCCGCGCCCTGACGGCTCACCCCGATCTGGTCAGTTTGCAATATGCCAACAATGAGGTCGGCGTCGTGCAGGACATCCCCGCGTTGGCGGCGCTCTGCCGTGAGGCAGGCGTGCCGCTGCATGTGGATGCCGTGCAGGCTGCGGGGCACCTGTCCATCCCGCTGGACGGCATCGATTTTCTGTCGGCATCGGCCCACAAGTTCGGCGGGCCCAAGGGCATCGGCTTTTTGTATGTGCACGAGCCGCGCAAGCTGCGCCCGCTGATCTACGGCGGCAGCCAGCAGTACGGCCTACGCCCCGGCACCGAGCCCGCGGCATTGATTGCGGGCCTGGCCGCAGCGTTCAAGATCACCTGCGCCGAGCGCCGCCAGCGCGCCGCCAAAAAGCGCGCCCTGGCCGACGAGTTTTGGCAGACGCTGCACGCCGCCCGGCCCGAGGCACGGCTGCACACCCCCGCCGACGGCCTGCCGGGTCTGCTGAGCATCGGCATCCCGGGCCGCAGCGGCCAGCGGCTGACCTACCAGCTGGAC
>NZ_DBFEGU010000082.1:0-4995 GCF_048329335.1 Eggerthella sp.
GGGGAAGGCCGGGTCCTCCGGCTTGGAGAACCGGTAGAACTGCGGCTTTCCGCTGCTCTTCTGCCTGTTCTCGTACCCGCCCTCCTTGACGAAATCCCAGAAGACCTGGCCGAACTCGGGCGTCAGCGCCTCCACCAAAAGGACCAGGTCGAGGTCCTTGGTGGCCCTGAAGTCCTGCCCGGCCTCGCCGAACAGCAGGTCGCAGGCGCCGCCGCCGATCAGGACGTACTCGCCGTCATGGCCCGCGAAGCGCTCCTTGAACTTATCGATTCCCCTCATGATCGCCTCCAAGCACTCGGGTCAAAACGTTCTCGATTTCGCCCGCGATGCGCGGGTCGTCCCTCTCGTCGGCGGGAAGGGACAGGATGGCCGAAAGCGGGTCGACCGCGCATCCCAGCGCCGGCACGGGCTCGTAGCGCAGCACCTGCACCACGCACGCGGGATCCTCTGGCTCGTCGAGACCAGTGTCGCGCGCGGCGGCCGCCAGCCCCAGAGCGCGCTCCTGCGCCTTGGTCGCGGCGAAAGTCGGCCAGGGGTCGTCCTGCAGCATCGAGAGTCCGCACAGCGCCGAGATCCCTCCCAGCGGGAGATCCATGTCGGGCACGCGGCCCAGGCGGTGCTCCCTCGCGACCGGACTAGACATGCGCGGCTCCAAGCGATGCCACATCGCCATCTTGTCCCTGCCGGGGCGCAGCACCCGCCGGCGTCCCTCGGTGCCGACGATGGAGGGGTCGGCGGCCGCGAGCTCGTCGAATGCGCGCGAGGCGGTCATCTTCGCCGCGCCGAGGAGGCCTGCCGCCTGGGTGACGCTGGCGCCGTCGAGGTCGCCGTAGAGCGCCATGAGCGCGAGGCGCTGCGTCTGGGGCGAGAACGCGCCAACGTCTGTCTGCCGCCTGTCGCGCGCGTGGCTCCGCCCGCTGCTCAGCGCGATTCCCAGGAACGGCAGGTACACCTGCTTGTCCGGGGCGATGAAGGGCAGGCCCGCCTCGAGCATCCGCCCGACCCTGTAGCCCGTGGCGCCCTCGAGGGCGAAGGACACAGGGGTCCCCAGGGCCGCCTCCAGGGCGTCGCGGTGCTTCGCCATGGTCTTCACCGTCGGGCTTTCGACGGGGGAGGCCACGGCGAACGGCACGCCGAAGGCGGTCCAGCGCTCCAGGGAGTACAGCCCCCTCAGGTAGAGGGGGAGCCCCGAGGCGTCGACGGGCTCGCAATCGACTCTCGTGTGCAGCGCCTTCTCGACGTACTCCCTCATGCTCTGCCTCCTCATGTAACTAAACAATTATCAATGTACCATTATGAATGGTACATAGCAAATCAATTAGTTACATTTAATGACGCCTTGCGAGTCCTCGTGGGCTTTCGGAATCGCGATGCGTCTAGCAGGGCGTACCGCTCGTTTTTCCCTGCGTTTTCGTCTTGACAGAAGGGATATCTCACCAGGGGCCGAGATGATCGCGAGGTTTCTGGACGACCTGGAGGATACCGCGAAGAACCCGACATGGCGCCCGGCGGAGCTCCAGGCGATCGACGCGCCGCCGGCACTGGACTACCGGACGCCAGACCATACGGCAAATGCAGCGAAGTACATGGATCTGTACGGCGCCAAGCGCCGCGCGGAGGCCAAGTATGCGGAGGCCGGACCTGGAGAGAGCCGAGCAGGCCCGCAGGAATGTCGCCGTCGTCCTCGAGAAGGCATCTCCCGCCACCCTCGCGGCCGCGGCAAAGAAATCGGCGGCCGCCGGCATAGCCGACAGCCGCCGAGACGATCCCGCAAAGACGATCCGTTAGCCGGTAGGCATCGACGCCCTAGTGCTTGATGCCGCCGGCCTCGTCCGCATGCGAACCGGCAGTTCGGTTCGCCGCCGCGCTCGCGGCCTTGGCGAGATCTGCGGGACGCCTATCACCGCCATGCGCTTGCGCGGCGTTATGCACCGGCACGCCCTTCACGGGGTCGAGCGTCATGGCTTCCCCGTCGAGATGGACATCGGTCCGGTGCACCGGTTCCGAGTCGCGCCCGTCATAGGTGAAGACATGCACCGGCGTCGGGTAGTCATCCTGAAGCTCAACCGGCGCCGCCTCGATGAAGGCGAGCTGCCCGCTGCTTTTGCCGTCGGGCAGGTTGATATCCACGCTGATACCGCCTGCGAACGGCGTGGCGATCAGCTCGCCGAAATCGGTCATTACGGAAATGCGCTCGTTCATTACATACGATCCTTGATACCCAAATAGCCATCAGATTCGTTTACGCTCCGCGCCGCCGCCCAGGCGGCCACGGTGGCGTCGGGGAAGTGCCCCCTGGCGCGGCTGAAATCGGGGGCGACGGTCTCGCCCCAGCAGAAGTCGTAGCCGCAGGTCCATACCCGCTCGCCATCCACCTCGACGGGCGCCGACATATGCACCGGCGAGCCGTCGAAGGCCTCGATGACGTTCTCCCCGTCGAACAGAATGGGGAAGTCGTCCCCGTCCTCGCACAGCTGCCCGACGATCTGCTCGACGGACTCATGCGGGAAGTAATAGATCGGGCCGTAGTTCCAGCCGACCCCAATGGGGTCGCAGTAGGCGCGAAGCCCGTCCGGGTCCCCGGTGCGCTGCGCATAGACGCCGTCTATATCGACATGGCATGCGAAAAGGCAATCGCTCCCGCACGTCTCGCCGACGGGTGCGCGCCCCGCAACCTCGGTGAAGTACGAGTCCAGGCATCCGGCCGCGGCAGCTCGGACCCCCGGGTCCTCCTTCAGCGCCCCGGCGATGCCGTCGCAGACGGCACGCCCCCGAACGCCATCATCCTGGGACGCGACCTGGGGGAGCATGATGGCGGGACCGTCCTGGCCGAAGCGGCAGGCAAGCCCGTCCTCGCGACGCTCCAACCCGATGGCGCCCTGCGCGCAGGCGATATAGATATCCTCGAAAGTCGGGAAATCGGGTTTACGGGAGAAGTAGTCCATTCAGATCGTCCTCCTAGATATGGGGCCCAGTGCCGATATCGGCACCGCCGGCGGTCTTTGACGCCGCGGCCCTCGCGCCCTCGAACAGGCACTCTGGGATACGCCCGGGGATTGACTCCCTGAATGCCCTTTTGGCGTTTGCCCGATATGTCTTTACTGCCTGGACCACATCATCGACACCCTTGGCCGCCTTTGCGCTGTAAGAGGGAAGGCACTCGATCCAGGCGGGACAGCGCGCGACGAGCGATTTGATGGAATCCAGGTCATCGGTGACGAGGCCGGCGGTGAGGCCGTTGCCATCCATGCCGATGGCGTCCTCGAACCAGTCGAGGCGGTTGAGGCACGACCCGTCCCAGCCGTCGTCGAACCCGAAGGAGGGCACGTCGTTCAGCGTGACTCCGCCGAAGAGCTCGAAGGACTTGGCCGGGAACCCGTGGCCGTCAAAACCGGCGAACACGTTCAGAAGGTAGCCGTTATAGGACGGATCGGGGTCGACGGCGTCGGGGGACCAGTAGTACCCGACCGGTAGGCTCTCGATATTCTCGATGGGACCGCGCACGAGATACGAAGGGCTCTCGAAGCGTTTTAGCGTATCGATGATTTCAGAGGTGTTCAACGTCTTCTCGTCGGGACCGCAATAGGGGTTGAAGCATCGCGCCCACGCAGCGCCGGTGGCGGTCGTCTCGCTCGCGATCCAGTCGTTGAGCGCCATGTCGTCCGGGAAGGTGAGCTCAACGGTCTCATCCATCACCATGTCCATCCAGGACCACTCGAGGTCCCTGATCGCGAATCGCACAGGGCTGTCGAGCCCGATCCCGAGTCTCACGTCGTAGCTGCCGTCATCGAGACGGCTGACAAGGATGCCCGGCTCGTTCAGGCGCTCGGAGTACCCGAGCGGGCACCAGAGGAAGCCGTTCTCCGCGTCCAGGTCGTGCAGCGTCGGTGAACCCTCGATGAGCTGATAGGTCTCTTCCATGGCTATGCCTCCCGCCTAGTGCTTGATGTCGTGAGTGCCGTCGGCATCGCGCTCCGCGCTCTTCGCGGCTGCCTCCCTGGCCGCCGCGGCCACATCGCCGGGGACGTGCGCCGGCGTCTCGGCGCACGTCTGCCCCTCGAGGACCATGGCGCCGTCGAGATGCACGTCGGCGCGGTGATCCGGCTCCTCGTCGCGTCCGTTGTAGGTGAAGGCGCGCACTGGCGTCGGGTAGAGGTCGCCGGCCGCCGGGTCCGCATCAACGAAGGCGATATCGACGCACTTGCCGCCGGGCAGGTTCATGCCGACGCTGATGCCGTCCTTTTTGGCGTTGGCGACGAGCTCGCCGACCTCGGTCTGCACGGAGAGCATCCCGGCGCCGAATCCCATGCGCTCCTCGAGGGCGGTGATGACGTTGTCGTATCGCTCGATATGCTTATCGTCGACAAGGCCGCATGACAGGTCGTAGCTCGCCATCGCGGCGGCCATGAGCGCGCCGGTCATGCTGACGCTGCCCTCGACGGCGCGGATGTCCTCAGGGTCTGTATGCTCGCCGATTTGGCGCATCTCGTCATAGATGCTCGCCTTCACTGTCAAATCGTCGACCTGGCTTTCGATCTGTTCCAGCTGTTTGCGGAGCGGTTCGTTGTGGATGCGCTTGAGTTTCTTGTTGAAAAGGGCGATTCGCTCACCCGTCTCCGCGCTCGGCCCGTCGATCTTCTCGGCGAGCTTGGCGGCGGCGATTCCATTTGCGAGCGCCACGGGGTCGTCCCAGCGCACCTTGTCCAAGGGGATCTCGTTGACCACCATGATCGAATCGAAGAATTCGGCTTTTCTATGCTCCTCCTCGGCGAACAGTTCGTCATAGCGTGCCTGCTCGGCGGGGCCGAGGACGTCATCGAACCCATCGCGCCAGTCTGGGTCGACGGCGCAATCCGGGTGGTCGCCCAGGAATACCAGGCGGCTGCATTCGCTCGCGTCATGGTGGAGCCAGAGGTCGTACACGTCCTCATATTCGACGCCCGTGATGGCCGCGATCTTGGAGAAGACGTTCTCGCGCACCAGGGAGTCCACGAC
>NZ_DBFEGU010000083.1:0-4419 GCF_048329335.1 Eggerthella sp.
GACGACCTGCCCGGCTACCAGAAGGTGGCTGATCCCGAGGTGGTGCGCCGCTTCGAGAAGGCGTGGGGCGCCGCGCTTCCGCGTGCGCGCGGCATCAAGGCCACCGAGTGCTTCCCGGCCATGATCGAGGGCGGCATCAAGGGGCTGTTCCTGTTCGGCGAGGATCCCGTGCGCACCGACCCCGATACGCATCACGTGATCCGCTCGCTCGAGGCGCTCGAGTTCTTCGTGGTGGACGACCTGTTCATGACCGAAACGGCCAAGTACGCCGACGTCATCCTGCCCGGGCGCAGCTACGCCGAGAAGGAGGGCACGTTCACGAACACCGAGCGGCGCGTCCAGCGCGTGCGCAAGGCCGTGGACGGGCCTGTGGGCGCGTGGCTCGACACCGACATCTTCACCGAGGTCATGAACCGCATGGGCTATGCGCAGCCTCGTCTGAGCGCGGCCGAGGTCATGGACGAGATCGTCTCGGTCACGCCCACGTACGGCGGCATGAGCCATGCGCGCCTCGACGGCGACGAGACGGCCGGCCGCGGCTTGCAGTGGCCGTGCCCAAGCGCCGAGCATCCCGGCACGCCCATCCTGCACATGGGCGAGTTCGCCCAGGGGCTGGGCGCGTTCTCCACACCCGACTACCAGCCGTCCGCCGAGCTGCCCGATGCGGAGTATCCGCTGGTCATGATGACGGGTCGCATCCTGTACCAGTACAACGCCTGTGCCATGACCGCTCGCACCGACGGCGTGAACGAGATAGCGAACCGCTCGTTCATCGAGCTGAACACGTGCGATGCCGAGGCTCTCGGCATCGCCGACGGGGACATCGTGCGCGTCTCATCGCGTCGCGGCTCCATCGAGTCCGTCGCGCATGTGTCCGAGAAGACGTCGCCGGGACATACGTGGATGCCGTTCCATTTCCAAGACGGCAACAGCAACTGGCTCACCATCGCCGCCCTCGACCGCGTGTCGAAGGCCCCCGAGTACAAGGTGTGCGCCGTGAAAGTGGAAAAGGCGTAAGAAAGCGATCGAAGATTCATCCTGGAACAACGAAGGACCCCTATCAGGGGTCCTTCGCATATAGAGTCAAAGTTGCCGCCTCCGCGGCGCCCCGAAAGGCAGGTAAGGGGAACCTATGAATTTGCGCAATGTCGAGTCGTACCAAATCGGTCTTGATATCGGAACCGGGTCGGTGGGATGGGCGGTGCTGGACGGCGAAGGAAATCTTTGCCGCTTCAAAGGCGAACCCACGTGGGGGAGCCGTGTCTTCCCGACGGCGAACACCACGCATCGGTCGGGTATGGTACAGTACGGGATGAAGACGAGGCACGCCCCGACCATCGAATCGGGACACGGCCTCGTTTTCGCGTTCATGGTTTTGGAGCAGTGACAAACTGGCTGGTAGTCAAACGGTGTTGCGGGCGGCGGGGATCGACGACTTGGAAGCGCGGAAGGCCGTCCGGTCGAAGCAGGCGCGGCTTCGCGATCTAGTGGCCGAGCACGGCGAAGTGCTGCACCGCGACCGTTGGCGGGAGGGCGTCTACGAGCGGGCGGTCAAGGAGGCCAAGGCGGTTGTGACTGGTGACCTGCTGTTGTAATATTCATTGCCAACATCATGATTGTCGAGGGGGAGCCATGCAGTACGCCAACATCAACGACGCTCAAGCGGCTATGACGTCGGATCAGTACGTCGGGCTAAACGCCGATGGGACGTACGGGTTGTTCGATAGGGCGCAGAACCCTCAGTGGGTGGGAGCGTGCCAATACGCGTACCAGGTGGCGGGCGTGCCGTTCCCGAACGGCTTGTACGGAGTCGGCATGACCGCGACCGCCACGGTCGAGCCTGCGGGGAAGCGCAAGCTGTTCGCGCTGCTGCTGTGGTTGTTCCTCGGAGTGTGGGGAGGGCACGACTTCTACGCCGGGAAGAAGTGGTTGGGCGTTGCCCATGTCCTGCTGTTCTTCGCGTGGCTCTGGATGCTGTTCTTCGGCGTGCTCATCCCGATCAACGGCTACGAGTTCTTCGCATTCTTGATACTGCTCGTCCTGTGCGCCATGACGTTCGTCGAGCTTCTCGCGCTGCTGATATCGTCCAAGTACGGAGAATGCTCCCGCTGGTAGTTCTATGATTTGGAGGGGCCTCGCTGTGTAGAGGCTCTTCTATTGCCTCGAGTATCCGATCATCCGCCCCCCCCCCTCATGGTGGGCGTTTTCCTGATCTAACCCGCGATGCCGTTCCTGGCGATGGTCGCCGACAGAAGTAGCTCGTCCATTCCGAAGGTCGTCATCGCATCAGCTCCGCACACCAGCTATAGTATCCCCTTGCCGTCGCATCGATTCCGGTGTCTACCTGCGGGGCGTTCGAGCCACGCATCGGGGTTCCCGCGGCTCCGAACCTGCATCCATCGTCTTTTTCGACATGCATTCTCAGGTACGTGCAATAAAGACTTTCCGCGCTTGTGGACCCAGCTGGCAGGTAGGCCGCGCAATAGGTACAGCGCGGGCATCCGATCGTTTCGTTCAACGTCGCCTCCTTTTTTAATCGGCGTTCTGCGCCGCCCATCATATGTGACGCTCCCTGCACAATCGAACGTGCAAGGAGGCGAGAACATGAGCGAATCGCAAGAGCAAACGGCTGTGGTCGAGTATTGCGACATCAAGGCTTTGGAGCAGTGATAAACTGACTGGTAATTAGACAAACTTCACTAACGCCATGCTCCTGCTGCCCAAGGTCATCGATCGTGGTATCGTCTCGGTAACCTGCACAACGAACGAGGCGGTGTGCAGGAGGCGCATGGCAGTCGCGCTCCGCGGCGGCTATGGGTGGCATCAACGTTACTGGAATGGTCTCAGAGAAAAGCGCCGTCGATTGACGTTATCAGCGTGCTGTAGAAGGCGGCGTTCAAGGAGGTTGCATGTTCTACACTTACGAAGGATCTATAATTCGCGAGAGCGAGGGCGGCTACACCGTGGCCGTCCCCTCCTTCGAGTGCATGGTCGCAGGCGGGACGAGCGTCAAGGAGGCGTGCGAGAACGCCGCCGGTTGTTTGCAGCTCCTCATCGCGGACATGCTTGACAACGACGAGCCGCTGCCGGAGGCGACCTTCGGCGAGGCCCCGCAGTTGGTGCTGTGCGTGGAGGTGGGCGACGGTTTCATTCGCGAGAGCTTGTGCATGACGCTCGCGGAGGCGGCGGAAGAGCTAGGCGTGTCCCCAGGCCGTGTTGATCAGCTTCTGGATTCAGGGCAGCTCGTCGCGGCATATCCGACTGGCAAGCGCATGGTCACTATTTCAAGCGTCAACGAATGCAAGCGAAGCGCATCGCGCCTTGACAACCTGTGCAGGTCGGTGTCGGATAACAGCTAAAACGGGGACCTTTTGCTTGCTGATGCGGTGTAGTCCCGGCGGGTCGGTTCTGCCTTTGCCGCAAAGCCAAGCGCAAGCCGACCTGGGCGATGCTTCTAAGCAGCAGGAGCCTGGACGCGCGCTGCGGTCCAGACTTCGGGCAGGATGTAAGAGGCTCATTGCCAAGTGACGCGACCTTGTGAAAAGCGTATTCATGTACCCATCCACGCCCTTTATCGGATCGACCATCAAAAAGTATGGAAGCGACCACCCGATGGAGAAGTGCTTCGATGCTCATTGCGATGCGTTCGATAGCGCTCCTGAAGAACTTAAGAATGAAATCAAATTGCCGAGATCCATCAAGACTGCCGTAGCTGCTTGGAAGCTGCCACGTGCTCTAAAGTTTGGAACACGGTGACGAATGGGCTGGTGGTCAAGCACGTACAACGGCGACAGGCTTGCCGCAGCTGCGAGCCGGGGCCTCCTGCTCGGAATGTACAACTATCCATGCGCGTCGATGTGGATAAAGACTATGACTGAATCGTGTCGTCCGAGGCGACGATGAGAGGGCGGACTGAAAGGGCGGGGTATCATGGAGAAATCTGCAAGCATCTATATCGACATTGACGGATCCGACAACATTCCTCCGTACGACCAATCGCCAGCTGAACGGTTCGCAGGAATGACGAGGGAGGAGATCGACGCTATGATCGAGGAGGAGGAAGCGTTGATCGCCCGCAGTGGCGGAAAGTGGCCGGCAGTTAAAAACGCGTAGGTTCTCCTCGAAGAGTCCAGTGGGGTTTTGGAGTAGCGGCAAATTGGCCGATTGCTGCCGAGTCGATGCGGCATGGGCTCGCTGGATCCTCGTCAGCACTGCTCGCCATGATAGCGTTGTGGGCGTTGGATCTGCTGGTAGCGTCCCGAAAGTTGGTGTATCAATCCGTTTCTGGAGGGCGGGCGAAGACTGCCCGAGAAACACGGACATCGTCTAGAATCGTCAATCACCACAAAAGACAGATTCGAAGGAAGGCGATGCCCGCTATGGACACTCTACTATTCAACGACCCCGAAGTGAAGGGGC
>NZ_DBFEGU010000084.1:0-30635 GCF_048329335.1 Eggerthella sp.
CTTGCAACTGAAGTGTTTCACGTGAAACACTTCAGTTGCCTACCGTTGCAACGGATATACAAGAGAATACGTATACAAAAATAAGAAAGCCCGGAATGTTTCACGTGAAACATTCCGGGCTTTCTTTTGGGAACCTTTCGACCTTTAGGACGCTGCAGCTATGAGCTCCTCGAACAACCTCTCGAGATCTTCCTCATCTTGGAATTCAATCTCAATCTTGTTCTTTCCGTTAGAAGACTTCACCTTTACGGGTGTGTGCAACACATCTTTCAAAGCTTTCGCCACCGTTTTAAACGTCTTAGGCAACGGCTCCTTCTTCGTCGGGGCGTCATTGCGCTTACCCGAGAACAGACGCGCTATAGCCTCTGCTTCTCGAACCGTAAGTTTTTCCGCAACAAGCTTGTCCGTCAGCTTCTGACGCCCTTCTTTCGTGGGAATGGACAGGATTGCGCGTGCATGACCCGCCGATATCTTCTCCTCGAACAATAATTGCTGCGCCTCTTCGGGAAGCTCGAGCAAACGCAACGCATTAGCCACAGTAGAACGGCCTTTTGACATAGCCTGTGCTACTTCGGACTGCGTGAGGTTACGACGCTCCATCATGCGGCGATAACCGTATGCCTCTTCTATAGGGTTAAGGTCGGAACGCTGAATATTCTCCACAAGAGCAAGCTCGAGCGCTTGATCGTCGTCCGCATCCTTAATGCGTACCGGCACGGTTTTCAATCCTACGATTTTACATGCCTGCCAACGACGTTCGCCCGCGATGATCTGATATTCATTGGTTCCAACGGGACGAACGAGAATCGGCTGCAGCAGACCATCCTTCTCGATTGATGCTGCAAGCTCCTCAAGCGCCTCTCTTTTGAAGTTCGTGCGCGGCTGATCGGGGTTCGGGCTGACGGACTCTATCGGAACCTCGTCGGTTCGGCGCTGAACAACGCTTTTGATGGTTACCTGGCTTTCACCATCGACGATCGATTCCTCTTTCATTGGCGTGATTGTTTCACGTGAAACATTCTGACGTTCAACCACGGGTTCGGTATGCATAGGGATCGGCACGACAGTCTCTTCGCGTTGTTGCTCCACCAACACCCGTTTAGGCGTAGATTCGAGAGGGGCTGCTTCCTCAAACGCTCCACCAAGAAGCGAGTTCAAGCCACGACCTAATCCGCTTTTGTTCGCTTTAGCCACGTTGTACCACTTCCTTTGCGAGGTTTACATACGATTGCGCTCCCTTGCCCGATGGATCGTATTGGGTGATAGGCTGGCCGAAGCTCGGTGCTTCAGACAATTTAACCGTACGGGGAATAAGCGTCGTAAAAACCGTTTTACCGAAATAGCTGCGCACCTCTTCAACGACTTGTCGAGAAAGAGTAGTACGACCATCGTACATAGTAAGAAGAACACCGAAGATATCAAGGGTAGGATTCAGACGAGTTTTGACACGTTTCATTGAATCAAGGAGTTTTGTCACACCTTCCAGTGCGTAAAACTCGCATTGAATTGGTATCAACAGCTTGTCCGCAGCAACAAGCGCGTTGACCGTCAATAAGCCGAGAGAAGGAGGGCAATCGATAAATACATAGTCGTACTTGCCTCGAAGGCTTCCTACGGCGTCTTTTAAGCGATTCTCACGGGCCATCTCGGATACAAGCTCTACTTCTGCCCCTGCAAGATTTATCGTGGCTGGTACGAGATCGAGCCCTTCGCCCACATCCGGGATGATGACATCCTCTATTGCAACGTCGTTCAATAAAACGTCGTACACGCAATTGTGCACTTGGCTCTTCTCGATACCTAAACCACTCGAGGAGTTGCCCTGCGGATCAAGATCGACCAACAAAACTTGCTTGCCCAACTCTCCCAATGCGGCGGAAAGGTTGATCGCAGTCGTGGATTTTCCAACGCCGCCCTTCTGATTGATGATGGCCATCACCTTTGTCTGACCGACCACATGTTTGACAGGCGCTTTATCTTTGATCGTCTTGATAGGAGTAGGAGGAACTTCTTGCTCTGCCAAAGGCTTCACAGTCTCTCGTTCAACCACTTCAATATGGTCGATGATCAACTCGTCCTCTACGATCTCTTCTTTTTTATGTTGCTTGACAGTCTCTGCTGCTTTTTTGTCTCGTTTGAGACCATCGAATAGTCCCACAGGGACCCCCTTTCTTGACCGCGAACACAGTATACCTTGTTTAGTGTTTCACGTGAAACACTCGCCCAAAATGTTTCACGTGAAACATCGGGAGCCTGCTAGAACCAAAAGTGTTTCACGTGAAACAAATATAGAAACCGCGTTGGAAAATGAGGTAAACGGCGTGAGATCCGCATAGACCGCACGCTAGAAACCTGCCATATGCACGTAAGACCACATCTGTACAATACTAGATAGGAAAAAGGAGGTTGCTGATGAATACCACGCGGCGCCAATTGCTCGCCCAGCGGGCAGAAAACATGCGTAATCAAATGACCTATCCAGAGCGAAGGCTTTGGTTCTCGTTCTTACGAGAATATCCTACACCGTTCGTAGCTCAAAAAGTGATCGGATCATACATTGTTGATTTCTATTGCAGAAAGGCGCGTCTCAGCATTGAACTGGACGGTGATAGCCATTATACCGAAAGCCAGAAGGAATACGACCGCGTTAGAACAACCTTTCTCGAAATACTCGAGATCAAAGAGCTCAGATTCACTAATAACGAAGTAATGGAAAACCTCGAAGGCGTGTGCGAAGCGATCCACGCTGAAGTCCTCAAGCGTCGTAACGACGTTCACGGAAGCCTATTCCAAAAAATGAAGGACAAACATTAGACTCCGCTGGATCCGAATTCAATTCACTATCTGCGTTGTCAATGCGAGAACGCGGCGTTTGGCGTTTACTCTGGATCCGAGCTAAATGCGCGTAGGCTGCGTGTTAGAACTGAATGGAATCCGCGTAAGGTTAGCGCTAGATTCTAATGCAGAATGTTTCACGTGAAACATTCTGCATTAGAGCGGGCGTTTTTGCGCGAAGCCTGTTTTGCGCGGAAGCTTTACATGCGGGGTACCCGTTTTTTCGAAGCAAATGATGCGGCGGTGATTCTTGCCAAGCTCAACGATACGATCGGATACAAGCTTCATCGCCAAGCGGTTTTGCAACGATAGGGCATGCTCCATCTCTTCATCGGATACATTGGCTTTATAGCAAATCAACCGCCCACCTTCCTGCAGCAACGGGCTGGCGAATTCCATGAGTATCGACAGCTGAGCAAGCGCCCGAGCGGTCACCGCAGCGAACGAGGCAGGTTCTTCACGAGCAAGGTCTTCGATTCGGCCGGTATACACATCAACGTTATCAAGACCTAACGTTTGCACCATCGAAGCGAGGATCGTGGTTTTCTTACCGACGGAATCAGCTAGAAGCGTAGAACGACCGCTCTCTATAGCTAGGGGAATACCCGGATAACCTGCCCCTGATCCAATATCGACCATTCGACCTTCCGGTGCTTCTCTCAATTCAGGCAGACCAACTAAAGAATCCTGCACGTGGAGAAGCATCCCTTCATCCCATGTCGAAATACGCGTGATGTTGGTGGTCTTATTGGCTTCGATAACCAACTCCAGATGGCGTTTCAAAAGATCCTCGCGCATGTTCACTCCTCTATAATCGAATGCCCTCAGTATAGAGGAATGTTTCACGTGAAACATTCAAATCACGACGTTTCAAATGTTTCACGTGAAGCATTTGAGCGAAACGCACCTCAGGTAAGAGTGTTTCACGTGAAACATTCATGACGCGAAACAGACTGAGGTTAGACCATTGTCTATTGTTTCACGTGAAACACTCACGACAATAAACCGAGCTCTTGACCCTTTTCTAATGTTTCACGTGAAACATTTAGCGTAAGGACAAAGGAGAATCAGGTTTAAGGCGATTCGCTTTCGAAACACGAAGGGAGACGGGGGAGCCATCATCGAAAGTCTCGATTGAAAGGAACTTCTAATGTTTCACGTGAAACATTAGAAACAAAAAACCCGCACCTTTCGATGCGGGCTTGCGGCTAAACTGAGACTTACAAGTTTAGCGAGGAAGAATCACCACATGACGGGCGCTGCCTTCGCCTTCAGATGCCGTCTCCACACGGTCGTCGTCGCGAAGGCAGATGTGCACGATACGACGCTCGTACGGCGTCATCGGACGAAGCTTGATGCTGCGGTTCTGGCTAGCTGCACGGTTCGCGGAAGAACGGGCAATCGATTCCAGCTTCTCGCGCTGACGGCTCTTGTAACCTTCGACGTCCACGATGACCGGGTAGCGGAACCCGATGGTGCGCACGGTAATCGCCGACACGAGGAACTGCAGAGCGTCGAGCGTCTTGCCGTGACGGCCAATCAGCACCGCCAGATCGTCGCCCGTGATGTCGAGGATCAGCTCACCTTCGTCGCCTTCGTACTCGTCGATGGTCACTTCGCCCACCTCGAAGTACTTGAGAATATCTTGGAGCGCTCCAATCGCCGTATCGGCAATGCGATCTAGATCCTCGTCGGTCAGTTCAGCGGGTTCCTCATCAAGAGGCTTCTCATCAACCAATTCTTCAGCCATGACAGACTCCTCAATGTTTCACGTGAAACAATCGCGGTTACTTGCGCTTCGTCGTATCCTTCTTGGTCGGACGGGGCTTCTTCTGCTTGCGGGTCACGTCCACCTCGATAGGCTTCACCTCGATGGTTTCAGCGGCCTCGGCATCGCGCTTCTTCATGATGCGCATGGAGATCTGCTGCTGCGCGATGCCCATGAGGGAGGACGCGCCCCAGAACAGAAGCACGCCGGCGGGCGAGCTCCAGCTGATCCAGAGCATGAACACGCTCATCACAGCGGCCATGATCATGGTCTGCTTGCGCTGCGGGTTGTCCTTGTTTCCCATCTGCATGAGAACCATGGGCAAAAACGTGGCGCCCGCGAAGATCACCATAAGGATCAAATAGGGAACAAACGTTCCAAAACCAACGGCCAGAGCCTCAGAAGGCCTCATAACCAAGCTGGGAACCAGGTTGTAGAACTCGTAGGTGGTGCCCGATGTGCGCGAACCCATCTCGCTGAGCACTTGAAACAACGCCATGAAGATAGGCATCTGCAGCAGCATGGGCAGACAGCCCGCCAGCGGGTTGAACTTCACCTCGGCGTAGAGCTTCTGCATCTCTTCCTGCAAGCGAGGCTGATCGTCAGCGTACTTGCGCTGCAGCTCCTGCATGAGCGGCTGCACCTTCTGCATCTGAAACGACGATTTCGTCTGCTTGTGCATCAAAGGCGAGATCAGAATACGGAAGATGACCGTCACGATGATGATGGCCAGGCCCCAGTCGCCGCAGAAGTCATAGAAGAAATGGATAATGTCGAATATCCAGTCCTTAAATACGTCCCACATGTTCAGTTGTTCCTTCCTCTATACCAAAGAAGCCCGCGCGACGACCTCAAGGAACAGGATCGTAGCCGTGCGAACCCCCCGGACGACAACGTAGCACACGCTTCACCGTGAGCTTGAAACCCCGGCAGAACCCGTAGCGCTGGAAGGCTATGAGCCCGTATTCGGAGCACGTCGGCGTGAAGCGGCAGCAAGAAGGGAACAGAGGGGAAATGGCAGCCCGGTAGAAGGTGATGAGAAACACCGCCACTTTGCACGGCACCTGTTTCAGAAATGCCTTCATTCCTCTCGTCCCTAACGTAATTCAGCCCGCTTCAACGTCTCGGCACATGCTGTATGCACTTTACTATAAGAACTCCTCATGATACCCGACTTCGCGAGAAATATCACATCGTAGCCCGCCCACGGACCACCCAGTTCGTGACATATGGCTCGCATGCGTCGTTTAGCGCTGTTGCGCCATACCGCATTCCCTGACTTTTTACCCGCAATAAAAGCAACACGACCTTGCTGGCCGTGCTGCTTCGTGGGTAACACTATGAACGTAAGGTACGGCGTATGCAGACGCTTACCGCATGAGAACAGATCGGAGATATCCCCGCGGGATTTAATGGTCTCCAACCTAAAGCTCTCTTTACACGCAGAGACGCTTGCGCCCCTTGGCGCGACGAGCAGCCAGCACCTTGCGGCCGCCCTTCGTCGACATACGAGCACGGAAACCGTGGCACTTAGCCCGCTTACGAGTGTTAGGTTGATACGTGCGCTTCATATTGATTCCCTTTCATGGTTTTAGAGCAACCTCGAAAGTATAGCTCACGTTACCGGGGAGTCAAGGAAAACTCACAAGAAGGGTTCATGATTTTTTCCAGGTCGCTTCGAATAGAACGAACCCCAGGGAAGGTCTCTTCGCCGTGGAAAACCTCGAAAGTTTGTTCTGAATGCCCTTGACCATGCCCGGGTGGCTATTTTTTCAACCGTTTTCCTCTTTTTCGCGCAGCTCGATTGTGGAAAATGTTGAAAACTCTCGATTCATTCGAGAGCCGTTGTGGAAATCTCTAACGTCATCGGTTTGTCAAGGGATATTTTCTCATTCTTTTACAAGCCTCTCATCAGGCATAAAAGGTGATCGTAGTTATTAACAAAGCTTTGACCTGGTGTTATATATTGCTTGCCGGGTGATTCACCCATGCGACCGGGCAATATGTTACCCAATCTTCACGTAAACGAATTCAAACGGTCACGTCCTGCCGGAGGACGCGTTTCGGCCCAGGAAGCGCCAATCCGCTTGGAGGCTATCAACATTTTTGCACGTTTTTCACCAACGTTCGTACGTTTTCCAGAATATGTTCTTCAACGTTTTCCACATTTTCTGAATAGAAAGTGGAAAACGTTGAAAAGCCCATGTGGAAAGCAATGCAGGATTTAGAAATAGATGAATACATAGTTTTGAATGCTATGAATTCCCCAGGTGGATAGATTCAGAATCGAAAAAACGCTACAATGCCTTTGAATGTTGCTGAAAAATGCTGAATATCGAATCTGAAAACGGAACACCATTGGACAACCAGATTGAAAAAGCAGATCATCAGGATGAAACCGCTGATGAAAACGTGGAGCCTTTCGACTACACGCATGTACACGCCGTAGCGCGCATCGCGCTGTACGACGATCTTCGCAGCGCCCCGCGCGTGACGGAGATACACCCGGCGCCGACGGCTGAATTCATTGAAAGCCTTGCATCGAAAATTTATGAACAGGCTAAAAACGCCGGAGGGACCATTCCGTACACCGTCATCCGCGAAGTATCGGAAAACTTCATCCACGCGCGTTTCGCCGAGGCTACCGTGTCCATCCTGGACGAGGGCAATACCATCCGTTTCGCCGACCAGGGCCCGGGCATACCTTATAAGGATCAAGCGCAGATCCCCGGGTTCACATCCGCCGTGGAGCCGATGAAACACTATATTCGCGGCGTGGGGTCGGGCTTGCCCATCGTGAAAGAGTACCTCGATTTCTCGCACGGCACCATCACCATTGAGGACAACCTGGGAACAGGCGCCGTAGTGACCATCAGCCTACGTGCGGGCGAGGCGACCGATATGCCGCCCGTCGACCAATCGAGCGCGCTTCACCCTGCATCCGCGCAACCATCGGCCATGGAACCCGCTTACCCGATGCACGAGGCGCCGCAGCAGCTGCAGCAGCAGATTCCTCCCCAGCAGCCGATGCAGCAACCCGCCTACCCGGCGCAATACGGATACGCAAACCCACCGTATCCGCAGGAAGCCGCGCCCGCACGACCGCCTTACGGTTACGAGCCCGAACCGCAGTACGCGCCCCCGCGCTATGCGCAGAATCCCTACGCGGCAGGCGCGCCCTACTATCCCCAGCACGGTGCCCCGGCTCATCGCGCTCAGGGCATGGACATGCAAGCCCAGCATGCGATGGCGCCGCTTATCCCCCCGTTGTCGCAACGCGAGCGCGACTTCCTGCCCATCTTCCTGAGCGAAGGAGCCCTGGGAGTAACGGACCTGTCGCGTTTGACCGGCGTGCCGCAATCAAGCACGTACGTGGCGCTGTCGAAATTAGAGGAAGCCGGGCTTATCGAGAAAACGGTCGGACAGAAGCGCATTCTGACCGATCTGGGATACCACGTGGCAAATTCCCTATAATCGGCCTTTACCCGGCTTCGATCTGTTAATACAATCGAAGCGGCGGCGGGTGGCGCCCGCTTGACGCACGAGAGAGATGTTTCACGTGAAACATTCGCGATGCCCCCATCAAGGAAGCAAGCTATGAACAGCGAAAAACTCGAGCAGGTCTGGTCCGAAGTATGCGGCCAGGTGAAAAGCTACAACAATATCGATCCGTCGCAGATCAACGCGTTCTTCTCACGCCTGCATCCGCAGGCTATGAGCGACGGGTTCCTCATGATCACCGCGGACAACGACTTTATAAAGACATGGATCGAGCGTCATTATGTCGAGTTCATCAAACGCGCGCTGAACGACCTGTACCACATGCCGTTCACCGTGATCATCGAAGTGGACATCACAGCCGCCGAACCTCCCGCTCCGGCGCCTGCTCCTCCCGCCGCGCAGGCAGCCCCGGCGGCAACCATGGCGACGGCGGCAGAAACGCCTGCGCCCGTCAGCTCTCCGCAGCCCGCGCCGGCTCCTGCCGCGAATGCCGCAAGTTCGCCGCAAATCGACGCAGGCCGTCCCGAAGCGCATAGAGGGGCGGTAGGGGAAGAGGTCGCCGGCGTCGGCGCGAAACGAGAAATAGCGCTCGACGGCCCCGACAGCCCCGCGTCCACGCTTACGTTCGAGAACTTCGTCATCGGCGATTCGAACCGCATGGCGTACTCCATGGCCGTGGCCGTGGCCGAGATGCCGGGCAAGGCGCACCTCAACCCGCTGTTCATCTACGGCAAGTCGGGTCTGGGGAAAACGCACCTCATGCGCGCCATCCAGAACTACATCAACGAGACGATGCCGCAGCTTTCCACCATCTACGTGGACTCGGCCGAGCTGTTGAGCGACTACATGGAGGCCAGCGCGGCGCACGACAAGCAGAAATCCAGCTACAAGAACTTCAAGACGCGCTACGAGGAAGCCGACGTGCTGCTCATCGACGACGTCCAGTACCTGCAGGGCAAGAAGCAGACGCTCGACATCGTGTTCCAGATATTCAACAAGCTGACCAGCCAGGGCCGCCAAGTGGTGCTGTCGGCCGACCGCGCGCCGAAGAACATCGACATCGACGAGCGCTACCGCAGCCGCTTCAACTCGGGCGGCACGTTCGACATCCAGCCCCCCGAGATCGAGACGAAGCTGGGCATCGTGAAAAGCTTCGTGGACGAGTACCGCGAGTCGGAAGGGTCGCACGACTTCAACATCCCCGACGACATCCAGATGTACATCGCGGAAAGCTCCAGCTCGAACATCCGCGAGCTGAAGAGCGCCGTCACGAAGGTGATCTACCAGATGACGTTCTTCAACCAGCCCGACCTCAAGCTGGACGACGTGCGCACGCTGCTGGAGAACCACTTCACCGGCGGCCCTTCGAAGCGCCTCACCATCGCCGACATTCAAAAGGAAGTGGAGAACTTCTACAAGGTGAGCCACGCCGACCTCGTGGGCAAGAAGCGCACGCGCAACATCATCTACGCGCGCCAGATAGCCATATACCTGTGCCGCCAGATGCTCGACCTGCCGTTCAACGACATCGGCAAGAAGTTCAACCGCGACCACTCCACCGTAATGTACTCGGTGACCAACGTCGAGGAGAAGATGAAGGAGAACCGCGAGCTGCGCGAGGAGCTGGAAGCGCTGCGCGGGCTCATCAACGAGATGTAGCGTACGCGCGTTCGGCGGAAAGATGACTGAAACATGACTGACAAGTTGCCGAAAAGCGGTGCAACCCTATGGAAAGATAATAAAAGCGATAATTGATGTTGAGGGAGGGTGCTCGGTCTGCACGATCGATTCAGGAAGAATTCCAAGGGTTGACATGCGATAACGTAGGTTTTCCACATTTCCACCGCCCTTATTATTACAACTATTAAAACCTTAGATATATTAGAGAAGATCAAGAGCAAAGAGCAAAACCCGAAAACCCGCATTCATACGTCATGCCGATCATGCGCAATGTTTCACGTGAAACATTCGAACCTCTATAATGACGGCAGCGCTCGCTGCTTCTAGAGAAAGGGAACGTCTTGAAATTCAGCATCAACCAATCGGAATTGCAGAACGCGTTGTCCGTGGTGCTCAAGGGCATCGCAACCCGATCGACGCTTCCCATTCTGTCGGGCATCTACCTCGACGCGCACGACGACACCCTTACGCTTCAAGCGACCGACCTCGAGCTGTCCATCCAGTACTCGGTTTCGGCGCTCATCGAGGAGACGGGCAAGGCCGTGGTTCCCGGCAAGCTGTTCTCCGAGATCGTGAAGAACCTGCCCGACGCAGCCGTGCACGTGGCAGCCGAGGACGACTCGGCGGTCATCACGTGCGACACGGCGTCGTTCTCCATCAAGACGCTCGACGCGGAGGACTTCCCCGGATTCCCTCACGTGGACGTGCAGCAGGAAGTGTCCATTCCCTTCACGCAGTTCGCTTCCATGGTGAAGCGCGTGGCGCGCGTGGTGTCGAAGGACGAGAGCCGCGCCATCCTCACGGGCGTGCTGATCACGCTGGAGGACACCACGCTCAAGATGGTGGCCACCGACTCGTATCGCCTCGCCATCACCGAAGCCGAGCTTCCCGAATCCAGCGCCGAGGAGTTCCAGGCGGTCATCGCGGGATCGTTCTTGCAGGAGATATCTTCGCTGCCGCGCTCGGAGGACGACCTCAAGCTGGCGCTGGCTGAGAACCAGATCGTCGTCACGTACCACGACACCGTATTCATCAACCGCCGCCTGGAAGGCAACTTCCCGAACTACCGCCAGCTGCTGCCCGATTCCTACGCCACGCGCGTGAGCATGGACGTGGGGCACCTCGTGGCCGGCGTGAAGCGCACGTCGCTGCTGGGACAGACCAGCTCGCCGGTGCGCTTCGACATCAATATGGCGTCGCAGACCGTGCAGCTGTCCGCCGTGGCGCAGGACGTGGGTTCGGCCCAGGAGACGCTGTCGTGCGAGGGCGAAGGCGAGGACGTGGAGATTGCGTTCAACTACGCCTACGTGCTGGACGGGCTGTCCTCCGTGAACACTGACAACGTGTTCCTCGAAGTGCAGTCATCCATGAAGCCCGGCATCTTCAAGGCGGACGAGGGCGAGAACTTCCTGTACCTCGTCATGCCCGTGCGCATCGCGTAAGGACGCGCGCGGCATATCGTGGATCTGGCCATCGCCCATATCTCGTTTCTGAACTTCCGCAGCTACGAGGCGTTCGATCTCGACGGCATCGGTCCGCTCACGGTGCTCGTGGGACCGAACGCCGCGGGGAAGACGAACGTCGTCGAGGGAATAGGCCTGCTGACGGCGCAATCGTCGTTTCGACATGCGCCCGTCGACCAATTGGTGCGCGCCGGGGCTCCCTTCGCGCGCTTGACGGCCGACGTCACCGACGGCAGCCGTCAGCTTGAGCTGGCGGTACAGATGGCCGAGGGCAAGAAGAAGCACCTGCTGAACGGGAAGCCCAAGCGCACAGCCGACCTGAAGGGCCTCGTACCGTCCGTGACGTTCACGCCCGACGACCTGGAGCTGGCGAAAGGGGCCATGTCGGTGCGCCGCGCCGCGCTGGCCGCGCTGGGCTCGCAGCTGTCGGCCAACCACTACCTCATCCGGCGCGATTACGAGAAGGTGCTGCGCCACAAGAACCGCCTGCTGAAGGACGAGGCGCCGGCTGCGCTGGTGGGGGCGATGAACGAGACGCTGGTCACGTGCGGCGCGCAGCTTTCGTGCTACCGCGCCGCGCTGTTCGAGAAGCTGGCGGCTTCGATGGCGTCGTACTACGCTGAGATCACCGACGGGCATGAGCGGCTGGACGCGGGCTTCGTCCCTTCGTGGGAAGAGCACGATCCCCTTTCGTTCGCCACGCGCACGTTCGGGCGCGACGAGGCGCGCGAGGCGCTGGCGGATGCGCTTGCGCGCCGCGGCGGCGAGGAGCGCGTGCGAAAGCGGGCGCTCGTGGGCCCGCATGCCGACCGCATCGAGTTCTTCATCGACGGCAAGAACGCCGCCCTGTTCGGCAGCCAGGGGCAGCAGCGTTCGGTGGTGCTGGCGTTCAAGCTGGCCGAGGCCACGCTGATCCAGGACATTTTGCGCCAAAAGCCGGTGCTGCTGCTGGACGACGTGATGAGCGAGCTGGACGCCGCGCGCCGCCGCGCGCTGGTGGCGTTCATCTCGGGCGACATCCAGACGTTCATCACCACGACGAACCTCGCCTACTTCGACGACGACCTGCTGGGCGGCGCTCGCATCGTAGAGCTGGAGAAACCGCGCAAAACCGGCGAAATGCCTGACGAGGATCGAATGTTTCACGTGAAACATTCGCCGATCGACGCGCAACCGGCGCGCGGGGAGGCCGAAGAGCGCGACGGGCAGCCGTCCGATCCGGCCGAACAACCTTCGGCGCGAATCGAGGGGGACTCATGAGGAAGCTGGGCGAGAGCATCAACGAGCTGATGGCCGCGCTGGCCGCCGGCGACGACGCGTCGCGCAAGGCGCAGCGCGCCGCCGCCGTGAACGTGGCGTGGCGCAACGCGGTGGAGGCCGTGTACAAGGATGCCGCGCAGATGGTGCTCGACCACGTGAACGCCGTGTACATCATGGCCGCCGACGAGGTGGTGAAGGGCGCGACGACGAAGGCGTCGCATACGGGCACGGGCGCGCAGCTGGTGGTGTACGCCGACGACAGCCTCATCCGCTCGGATCTCGATGCGCGCCAAGAGTTCCTCAAGATGAAGTTGAAAGAACAAGGCGAGCACGTGGAGACGTTCAAGATCCTGCCTTCGCGCTTCGAAATGAAGGCTCACCATCCCTTCCGCCGCGCGGAAGAGGACGGTGCCGTCGAGCGCGCTGCGCGCGCGAGTCGCGAGGAAACCCCGCGCACGCCTTTGTCGCCCGAAGAGGAAGCTGCTCTCGAAGCCAGCGTGGGGGCGGTGGAAAGTCCCACGGTCCGCAGGGCGCTCGAGAGGGCGATACGTGCCGATAAAAATCGCATTTAGCGGTTCGATGCGAAAAATAATGATCGAATACGAGATCGCGGCTCGTACGGCTTCTAAAACCCTTCATACTTGATGGATTTTATTGGTATCAAGGCATGGTTATGGTAGAATTTTCAGGTTAGCGCGAATCAGCGCTGCACTCACACATCGCACTATAAAAGGAGCATGTCAGTGGCAAACAAACCTGACCATTACGACGGTTCTGACATTCAGGTCCTCGAGGGCCTGGAGGCGGTCCGCAAGCGTCCGGGCATGTACATCGGCTCGACGGGTCCTCGCGGCCTGCACCACCTGGTGTACGAGGTCGTCGACAACGCCGTCGACGAAGCGCTCGCCGGATACTGCGACGAGATCAAGGTGTGGATCCATCAGGACAACTCGATCTCGGTCGACGACAACGGGCGCGGTATCCCGATCGACAAGCACCCGAAAGAGAAGATCCCCACCGTCGAGGTGGTGCTCACCATCCTGCACGCAGGCGGCAAGTTCGGCGGCGAGGGCTACAAGGTGTCCGGCGGCCTGCACGGCGTGGGCGTCTCCGTCGTGAACGCGCTGTCTTCCCGCGTGGAAGTGCAGGTGCGCAAGGAGGGCAAGGAGTACTTCATCGGCTTCGACCACGGCAAGACGTCCGAGAAGCTGCGCGAAGTTGGCCCCACGAAGCGCGGCAACGGCACGACCGTGTCGTTCTGGCCCGACCCGGAGATCTTCACCGAGACCACCGTGTACGATTTCGACACTCTGGCGAACCGCTTCCGCGAGATGGCGTTCCTCAACAAGGGCCTCAAGATCGTGCTGTACGACGAGCGCGTCACCGATGCCGACGGCAAGCCGCGCACCGAGGTGTTCCAGTACGCCGGCGGCATCGTCGACTTCGTGAAGTTCCTGAACGAGGGCAAGGAAACGCTGAACAAGCCCATCTACTTCGAGGCCGAGAACGACGACGGCACCGTTGAAGTGGCCATGCAGTGGTCCACCTCGTACTCCACGAACTCCGTCATGGCGTTCGCGAACAACATCAACACGCACGAAGGCGGCACGCACCTCGACGGCTTCAAGCAGGCCGTCACGCGCACCATCAACGAGTACGCCCGCTCGAAGGGCATCCTCAAAGAGAAGGATTCCAACCTCTCCGGCGACGACACGCGCGAGGGCTGCGCGGCCATCGTGTCCGTGAAGCTGCACGACCCGCAGTTCGAGGGCCAGACGAAGACGAAGCTGGGCAACACCGAGATCCGTCCGCTGGTGCAGAACGCCGTGACCCAGGGCCTGGCCGAGTACCTCGAGGAGAATCCGACCCCGGCCAAGCGCATCATCGGCAAGGCCACCCAGGCGCTCAAGGCTCGCGAAGCCGCCCGCAAGGCGCGCGAGATGACGCGCCGCAAGGGCGTGCTGGACTCGTTCGCGCTGCCGGGCAAGCTGGCCGACTGCTCGTCCAAGACCCCGGAGAACTCCGAACTGTTCATCGTAGAGGGCGATTCCGCAGGCGGCTCGGCCAAGCAGGCCCGCGACCGCAAGACGCAGGCTATCCTGCCCTTGCGCGGCAAGATCCTCAACGTTGAGCGCGCGGGCTTGCACCGCTCGCTTTCCAGCGACACCATCAGCTCGCTGATCACGGCTATCGGCACGAACATCGGCGACGACTTCGACGCCGACCAGTCGCGCTACCACCGTATCATCATCATGACCGATGCCGACGTCGACGGCGCGCATATCCGCATCCTGCTGTTGACGTTCTTCTACCGCTACATGCCGGAGCTCATCAATCGCGGCTACATCTACATCGCACAGCCGCCCATCTTCGGCCTCAAGAAGAAGAACTCGCGCTCGCCGAAGATCGAGCGCTACATCTACGACGAGAGCTCGCTGGGCTCGGTGCTGGCCGAGTACGACGATCCGAACAAGTTCGACGTGCAGCGCTACAAGGGCCTGGGCGAGATGGACCCGGATCAGCTGTGGGAGACCACGATGGAGCCGGCTACCCGCACGCTTCTGCAGGTGAGCATCGACGACGCCGCCGAGGCCGAGCGCGTGGTGAGCGACCTCATGGGAGACCAGGTGGAGCCGCGCAAGGAGTTCATCCAGAAGCACGCGCGCGACGTCCGATTCCTGGACATCTAGCGTTCTGGTGGTCTGACGACCGCCGGAATACCTCGCTGACTTACTACGCCAACCTGTAAGGTAGGAGATTTATGGCAGACAACAACGATTCTTTCGACGAGTTCTTGAATCGCGCCGAAGAGGATTACGACGCGGGCGACATCGAAGCGGCCGAGGCCGGCGACGAAGACGACGTGCTGAACGACGTCGAGGGCGGTGAGGACGAGTCGCGCCCCGGCGCGTTCGTGTCCGAGGAGAACAAGGCGCGCTCGCTGATCGACATGTCGTCGATCGCGAACCCGCACGGCTCCATCGTCGAAGGCGCCAACGGCGGCGAGGGCACCATCGTGCGCTCCGCCTACCTCGGCAAGGAGATGCAGACGTCGTTCCTGGAATACGCCATGAGCGTCATCGTCTCGCGCGCCCTGCCGGACGTGCGCGACGGCTTGAAGCCGGTTCACCGCCGCATCCTGTACGCCATGAACGAGTCCGGCTACACGCCGAACCGCCCGCACATGAAATCGGCCCGTACGGTCGGCGACGTCATCGGCAAGTACCACCCGCACGGCGACTCCGCCGTGTACGACACGATGGTGCGCTTGGCCCAGCCGTTCTCGATGCGCGTGCCGCTGGTGGACGGCCACGGCAACTTCGGCTCCATCGACGGCGACGGCGCGGCGGCCATGCGTTACACCGAGTCCCGTCTGGACAAGGTGGCCATGGAGCTGCTGCGCGACCTGGACAAGGAAACGGTCGACTTCCAGCCCAACTACGACGAGAGCCTCGAAGAGCCCACGGTTCTTCCCGCGCGCTTCCCCAACCTGCTGGTGAACGGCTCGCAGGGCATCGCCGTGGGCATGGCCACGAACATCCCGCCGCACAACCTGGGCGAGACCATCGACGCCACGTGCCTCATGCTGGACAACCCCGACGTCACCACCGAAGAGCTGATGAAGGCGCTGCCCGGCCCGGACTTCCCCACTGGCGGCATAATCATGGGCAAGAAGGGCATCCGCGACGCGTACGAGACGGGCCGCGGCTCGCTGACCGTGCGCGCGAAGTGCAAGGTGGAAGAGGGCAAGAACGGCCGCAGCTCCATCGTGGTCACCGAGATCCCCTACCAGGTGAACCGCCAGCGCCTGCTGGAAAAGCTGGGCGAGCTGGTGCGCGAGAAGAAGCTGCCCGAGATCAGCAACATCCACGACGGCGCCGACCGCCACGGCATCGACATCATCATCGACCTCAAGAAGGACGCCATCCCGCAGGTGGTGCTGAACAAGCTGTACAAGCACACGCAGCTGCAGGTGGGCTTCGGCGTGATCATGCTGTCGCTGGTGGACGGCGCGCCGCGCGTGCTTTCGCTGAAGGAGATGCTGCACTACTACATCGCGCACCAGGAAGAGGTCATCGTCCGCCGTACGCGCTACGAGCTGGCGAAGGCCGAGGAGCGCGCGCATATCCTCGAAGGCTTGATCATCGCGCTGGACAACATCGACGAGATCATCCACATCATCCGCTCGTCGCAGACCGACAAGGAAGCTGCCGAGCGCATGACCGAGCGCTTCGCCTTGACGGACAAGCAGACCGCCGCCATCCTCGAGATGCGCCTGCGCCGCCTCACCGGCTTGGAGCATCAGAAGATCGAGGACGAGCTGAAAGAGCTGCTGGAGAGGATCGCGTACTACAAGCGCGTGCTCTCCGACGACCAGCTGGTGCACGAGATCATCAAGGAAGAGCTGCTCGAGGTGAAGAAGAAGTTCGGCAGCCCGCGCCGCACGCTCTTGTCCGAGGCGGCGAAGGACCTCGACGTCGAGGATCTCATCGCCGAGGAGAGCATGGTCGTCACGATGACGAAGGCCGGCTACGTGAAGCGCCTGCCCGTGGCCACCTACCGCCAGCAGAAGCGCGGCGGCAAGGGCATGTCGGGCGTGAACCTCAAGGACAACGACTACGTGGAGCACCTGTTCGTGGCATCCACGCACTCCTACATGCTGTTCTTCTCCACGAAGGGCAAGGTGTACCGCCTGAAGGTGTACGAGCTTCCCGAGGCGTCGCGCCATGCGCGCGGCACGGCCATCGTGAACCTGCTGCCGCTTGAGAAGGGCGAGACCATCTCGGCCGTCATCGCGACGAAGGACTTCCCGTCCGACGAGTATCTCATGTTCGCCACCGAGCACGGCATGGTGAAGAAGACGTCGATGGACCTGTACGACCGCACGCGCCGCGACGGCCTGATCGCCATCAGCCTGAAGGACAACGACCGCCTCATCTCGGTGAAGCGCGTGGCTCCGGGCGAGAAGGTGCTCATGGTGTCCAGCGCCGGCAAGGCCATCATGTGGGACGAGGGCGAAGTGCGCGCCATGGGCCGCGACACCATGGGCGTGCGCGGCATGAACGTGCCGCCCATCGCCAAGGTGCTGGGCATGGAGATCGCGCAGCCCGACACCGACCTGTTCGTCATCACCGAGAAGGGCTACGGCAAGCGCACCCCCATCGCCGAGTACCCCGAGCACCATCGCGGCGGCCAGGGCGTGTTCACCATCACGATGACCGAGAAGAAGGGCCTGCTGGCCGTCATGAAGATCGTCGCCGAAGACGACGAGATCATGATCATGTCCGAGGAAGGCGTGTGCGTGCGCACCCCGGTGTCGGGCATCTCCGAGCTCGGCCGCTCCACGCAGGGCGTGTGCGTGATGAAGACGGCCGACAAGGACCGCGTGACCGCGGTGGCCATCTCCAGCCGAGGCAAGAAGAAGAAAGCCTCCGGCGCGCAGGTGGAAGGCGAGGAGCTGGACGAGAACGCCATCGACGAGCTTGAAGACGGCGCCGAAGGCACCGCCGAGATCGAGAGCGTCGAAGAAGCAGAGAACGCGGAAGGCGACGAAGAGTAGAAAACAGCCTCCAGCGTAACCTTGAACGCCCCGCCTCGCATCCTGCGAAGCGGGGCGTTCTCTTTTTGGCGCGCCGCGCTGCTACCCAGCGAATGTTTCACGTGAAACATTCGCTCCCGCACTGCACCTGTCACGCGCCCGAATGTTTCATGTGAAACATTCAGCCTCTTTCGCGTTATCGCTTGCGGCTCTCTTCGTTCGCGATGTTTCACGTGAAACATTTTCTTTCCCTCTGCCTCATGAATGCGAAAAACATGAAGGAACCCGCAGCCCCCTGGCGGGTTGTTGACGTGCCGTATACTGCACGCCTCATGACTGTTATCGACGGCCGCCAACGCGGCCGTTCATGCGAAAGGAGGACGGAAACCCATGTATCGAGCAGCTGCCGCGCAAGCGGCGCGCCTGTCGTCGAAAGCGCGCGGAGCCGCGAAGCGCGCGCAAACGACGCGCCGCGAACGCGCCCTGCGTTCTCCGGCGGAGAAAACCACAGCCGGCGACGTGTTCGTGCTTTCCGTCCCGCTGTTCGTGGAACTGTTCATGCAAATTATGATCGGGAACATCAACCAATTTATGCTGGCGCCGCTGGGAACCGAGCCGGCCGCCGCGGTGGGAAACGCGCTGCAGATCCTCAACATCGTGACCATCGCGCTGTCGGCCATGGGCACGGCTTCCACCGTGCTCGTGACCCGCGTGCTGGGGAAATCGTCGGCGACCAGCAAGGTGTCGGAGATCGCCACTGTGGCCCTCGTGGTGAACGTAGCGCTCGCGGCGGCCATGACCGCGGTGCTGTTCCTCTTTTGGCCGCAGTTCTTCTCCTGGCTGCACATCGACGGGTCCATCACGGGAATGGCGTCGTCGTTCCTGCTGATCGTCGGCTCCACCACGGTGGTGCAAGGCGCGTTCTTCGCGTTCACGGCTTTGCTGCGCAGCTACGCGCGCGGCGCCGACGTGATGCGCGCCAGCCTGGCGATGAACGCGGTGAACATCGCAGCCAGCGCCGTGCTCATCGGCGGCGTCGCGTTCGTCCCGGCGTTCGGGGTGGAAGGCGCGGCGGTAGCGAACGTGGTGGCGCGCGTCGCAGGCCTCGCGGTGGCATGCCGCCTCGTGCTGCGCCATACCGATGTGCGCATGCGCCTGGCGTACCTGCGCCCGTTCCCCTGGAAGACGCTTCGGCGCATGCTGGGCGTGGGCATCCCCTCGTCGGGCGAGCAGATGAACTACGACCTCGCACAGATCGTCATCCTGTCGTTCATCAACGTGCTGGGCACCACGGTGGTCACCGTGAAGGTGTACTGCTCGATGATCGCGGGCATCGCCTACCTGTATTCCATCGCGTTGTCGCAGGCGACGCAGATCGTGCTGGGGTATCTGTTCGGCGCGGGCAAGTTCGATGCGGTCGCGCGGCGCGTGTGGGTGGCCGATCTCATCGCCGTGGCGCTGACCACCTGCGTGTCCACGCTCATCTGGATCAACGCCGACGCGGTGTTCGGCCTGTTCACCGCCGATCCGATGGTGCACGAGCTGGGTCGCCAGGTGCTGCTTGTGGAGATATTCCTGGGTATCGGGCGTGCGCTCAACATCGTGATGGTAAAGGCGCTCATCGCGGTGGGCGACGTGAAGACCCCGGTGACGGTGAACGTCATCTCGTCGTGGATATTCGCGGTGGCAGGCGGCTATGCGCTGGGAATCGGCTTAGGCTGGGGCATCGTGGGCATGTGGGTGGCCATGTGCGTGGACGAGTGGCTGCGCGCCGGGTTCCTGCTGGTAACGTTCGCACGCGGAGGATGGCGGCGGCGCGCTCAGGAGCGGCGGCCCGAGCCTCGGCTCGAAACGCCTCCGGATGCCGTGGAGACTCCGGCCGTGTCGTACGCGAAGCCGTCGATGTTCGTGTTGAAGAAGCCCAGCGCAACGGGCCGTCCGAAAGAACCGGGCGCCGTCAGCCTGTCGGCGATTATGGGGCTGGCGCTGGCCGACGACGGGGGCTTGACGCATGGGATCGTTCAGGCCGTCATCGATGCCTTGACGGCACTGTGGTAGGCGGCGGAAAGCTTTCCGCCGGCTGAATCGGTCAGCCCTCGAAATCTTCCGGGGCGAGACCTTCGAGAAACTTTTTGAACTCGGACAGTTCGGCTTCGCTCGCTTCCGGTTCCGTCCGCCTCAGCACATAGGGGAACGAAGCACGCTCCAGCACATCCTCCTCGATATAGATGGGAGCTTTCTGCCGCACGGCCAGCGCCAACGCGTCGCTCGGGCGCGCGTCGAGGTCGATGAGGCGGTCGTGCTGGCGCAGCGTGAGCCGCGCGAAGAACGTCGCACCCTGCACGTCGTTGATGACCACGTGGTCGATCTGCGCGTCGAGGTTCGTCAGCGCGTCGAGGAACAGGTCGTGCGTCATCGGCCGCGAGAACCGCGCTTTTTCCAGCGCGATGCCCATTTGCGTCGCTTCGTTCACGCCCACCCAGATGGGGATGATGCGCGACTTTCCTTCTTGGACGATCTCCTCTACCGGTTGCAGCACGATGATGGACGGCGACGGCGCCGCCGAGACGATCAGCGTTTGAACGGTAACGGGAATCATCGGCACTCCTCCTCGGGTTTCTTGCGTCGCGTCGCGCGCGGCCGGCCTACCGATTATAGCGCTTCGGCAGGGTCGCCGGTCGCATCGCCGTGGCGTTTCGGTTTCAAGATACGGACGGTCGTGTTTTCACGCGAGCCTTCAGCAGCTGCTCCATGCTTCGGTACGCGGGCGATTTTGCTCCTTGAGCGTGATGAGGCAAAGAGGGATTGCCTTCGCATCTTCGCTTGCGAGGGGAACCATCCGGCTGCGGGGAAGCGTCTCGCCAAGCGGGGCGATGTTCACCATGAAGCACACCGCGTGCTTGACGTAGAACTGGCGCGGCGCGTCAAACGCGAGCGGTTCGACAATCGGCGATTTCAGCCCGTCTTCGCGGTACATGACCAAGATGGATTCGTTGAAATGGTCGAACGTGCGCGAAGATATCACGCGGTAGGGCTCCAGCTGTTCGAGGGATACGGCGTTTTGGCGGGCCAGAGGGTGATTCGCAGCCATGCAGATTCCTGCGGGAACTGTTCCCATGGGGAAGCAATCGAAGCCGGGGCGGTCGAGCGGCCCTATGGTGATGAGCGCATCGCATGACCCCGCGCGAAGGGCGTCAAGGCCGGCTTCTCCTGTTCCGATGGATGTTTCGGTTCGGGCGTTCAGGTGCTTGTCGAAGAACGCAGCCATATTAGCGCGGGCTTTCGCGTTGTTGCAGAACGCCGGTGCGACGAGGAACAGCCGGAGTTTGACGGGTTTTTCGTCACAGGACTCGCTTATCAGCTCCAACTCTCGAAACGACGAATCGACTTCGGCGGCCTTTTCCAGGAACGCCTCGCCGAGGGGCGTGAGTTCGATGCCTTGATGGCTGCGATCGAACAAGTTCTCTCCGAATTCGAATTCGAGGTCTGCCATCGACTTCGACACTGCCTGCACGGAAATGCCGTGCTCGCGAGCGGCCGAGGACAGGCTGCCGCGATTCGCGACGCTGACGAAGTACTTGATCTGTTTGATGTTCAATGAAGCGTTCCTCTTCCGATGCCAAGCTCGGTGCTTGGTCTTAGCGTACCATGCATCGGAATGCGCACCCGAGTGCACGGCTCTCGAGTTGGAAAAAACGCTGCCGTTACCGGATATTCAAAAACTGGTAAGAAATATTCAAAAAGTGCTTGACCGAACTTAGTGATTCGACGTATAGTGATCAGGCACTTTTTTTGGGCCCGTAGCTCAGTTGGTTAGAGCGCACGCCTGATAAGCGTGAGGTCGCTGGTTCAAATCCATTCGGGCCCACCATTTTTTGCAATAAACGCTCCACCGTGAGCCGAGTTAGCCGGTGGAGCGTTTATTAATTTCTAGACGCGGTTTTATGCAGTTCGCGACTAGCCAAAGAATGTGCAACTTGGGGCATTAGCTCAGCTGGGAGAGCGCGGGCTTTGCAAGCCTGAGGTCAGGGGTTCGATCCCCCTATGCTCCACCATACGTTATTCATCCGAACCCCCGCCGAGAGGCAGGGGTTCGTTGCTTCTGGTCATGATCGGTTGAGAGCCCTGCCGCGCGCGTTCAACTCTCAGATAACACTGTGCGTACCCGGTCGGAGAACTCCGTCGCCCGGTTCCGACTCGCGAACTTATGAGCTCGCTGTCGAAGGGACTTCTCTTTACCGAAGATGTTTCACGTGAAACATTTGTTCGTTTATCATGAGTCATTGTGACAAGTGTTTCACGTGAAACACAGCCTCCCGCGGTTTCGCGCTGCGCTCTTTTCCCACGTGCATTCTGTGAGCGCAAGCCGGAAACATCGCGATCGTGCAGGTGGCATGGTAGAATCCTGCTTCGGATACCAACCGCGAAACCGGCACATGGGGAGCTATGAATCGAACGGAAGCACTGCGCATTTTAGGACTGGACGATGATGCCACGCCCGAAGATGTGAAAACCGCCTACAAGGAAACGGTGCAGATCCTGCATCCCGACCGGTTCGCCAGCAACAAGAAGCTCCAAGATCGCGCGACTGAGCAGTTCAAGAACCTCCAAGAAGCATACGACTACCTGACCAGCGGAAAAGGCTCGCGCACCTCCGCTCGCGATCCGCGCGCCGCTGCCGAGCGCGCCCGCAGCTACACGTCGTCCAACCAGGTTGAGGCGCGCATGGCCGGCGTAGCCGCCGCACGCACGCAGCTGGTTAAGCAGCGCGATGTGGCGCTTGACGAGCGTCGTAACGGCATTGCCATGACCGCTATCGGCGGCATCGTGGCGCTGATAGCCGGCCGCCGGCCGTTCGGCCTGTTCGGTATCGTTGCCGCCATTGCAAGTGCCGCCGCTGTGTGGGGCATCGTGCAGGTCGTGTCGTCCCAGAGAACCATCGCCACGCTCAACGAACATATCGCCGAGCTCAACAAGGAAGAGCGCCGCCTCGCCGAGGAGTTGGACGACGTGTAGCCGCCGTACTTCGCCGGCGGTCGTCTCTCCTTATCGTCCCGATCGCCCGGCAGCGCCTGCCTTGTCGCGCGAAACGTGCGGAATTCAAGCGGAAAACGCACGTTTCGGGCGACAATCGTCCTCTGCGGGAGCGGTACCCGCCGCAGGCCCCATCGCAAGGATCATCGCCGCGCCGATTTAGGCATGGCTTGAATAGAAAGAAGAAGAAAGGCATGAAGCAAGAGAACATCCGCAACGTCGCCATTATCGCGCACGTTGACCACGGCAAGACCACCATCGTCGACCGCCTGCTGTACGCCAGCGGCGTGTTCCGCGAGAACCAGCAGGTTGACGAGCGCGTGCTGGACAGCAACGACCAGGAGCGCGAGCGCGGCATTACCATCCTGTCCAAGAACATCTCGGTCGTGTACAACGACGTGAAGATCAACGTCATCGACACGCCGGGCCACGCCGACTTCGGCGGCGAGGTGGAGCGCGTGCTGAACATGGCCGACGGCGCCCTGCTCATCGTGGACGCGTTCGAAGGCCCCATGCCGCAGACCCGTTTCGTGCTGCGCCACGCGCTTGAACAGGGCCTGCGCATCATCCTAGTGGTGAACAAGATCGACCGTCCGGGCGCGCGCCCCAACGAAGTGGTGGACGAGGTGTTCGACCTCATGGTGGAGCTCGAAGCATCCGACGCGCAGCTGGACTTCCCCGTCGTCTACGCCAGTGCCATGAACGGCTACGCCCGTTTCGCGCCCGACGACGACAACATGGACATGATCCCGCTGCTGGAAACCATCCTCAAGGAGATCCCGGCTCCCGACTGCGAGCCGAACGGCCCGGTGGCGCTGCAGATCTGCACCGTCGACCATTCCAGCTTCGTCGGCCGCATCGGCGTGGGGCGCCTGTTCTCCGGCACCATCCATAAAGGCGAGCCCTCGCTGGTCATCAAGAACGACGGCACGCGCTACAACACCAACATCAAGCAGGTGTTCACGTTCGAGGCGCTGGGCAAGAAGGAGCAGCAGGAGGTGCACGCCGGCGACATCGTGGCCGTGGTGGGCGTGGAAGACGCTGACATCGGCGACATGGTGACCAGTCGCGAGAACCCCGTGCGCTTCGATCCCATCCAAGTGGAAGAGCCCACGATGGCCATCGTGTTCGAGGCATCGTCCAGCCCGCTCGTCGGCCGCGAGGGCGACATCGTGGGAGCGCGCCAGCTCAAGGAGCGCCTGATGCGCGAGAAGGAGAGCAACATCTCCATGCGCATCGAGGAGCTTGAGGACAAGTCGGGCGTTGAGGTTGCCGGCCGCGGCCTGCTGCACCTGTCGGTTCTCATGGAGACGATGCGCCGCGAAGGATTCGAGTTCCAGGTAGGTCGCCCGCGCGTGCTCATCAAGAAGGACGAGTCCGGCCGCAAGCTGGAACCCATCGAGGAGGCCACGGTGGACGTGCCCAGCGAGTACGCAGGCAAGGCCATCGAGGTGTTCGGCAGCGCCGGCGGCGAGATGTCCGACATGTACCAGCGCGGCGACCAGACGCACCTCGTGTTCAAGATTCCGTCGCGCGGCACGATGGGATTGCGCACCCGTCTGCTGAACGTCACGCGTGGCGAAGCCACGATGTTCCATCATTTCTCCGAGTACGGCCCGTATCGCGGCGAGATGAACGGGCGCAAGAACGGCTCGATGATCTCCATGTCCACCGAGAAGAGCGTCGCGTACGCTCTGGATGCGCTGCAGGAGCGCGGCCGCCTGTTCGTGGGTCCCGGCCAGGAATGCTACGAAGGCATGATCGTGGGCGAGTCGTCGAAGGAAGGCGACATGGTGGTCAACATCGCCAAGTCGAAGCAGTTGGGCAACCAGCGTTCGTCGGGCGCCGACAAGGCTATCTCGCTCACGCCGCCCATCACGTTCACGCTGGAAGAGGCGTTGGAGTACATCGAGGATGACGAGCTGGTGGAAGTCACCCCGCAGAACATCCGCCTACGCAAGCGGATGCTGTCGGCCACCGATCGCAAGAAGGCTGCCAAGAAATAATCTATCACTATGTAAGAATGCGCCCTGATCAGGGCGCATTCTTACAAGAGGGAAATAAGGCTTCAGCTCGCGCGAACAGGCGGGTATATCCCTAAACCTGGCGTGGGGACTGTGAATCGATAATGGGTATATTGTGCAACGCAAGAACCCGTTTTATCGCGTGTGCGAGAATACAGCGCAGTACTTATCTCATGGGCGATCCAGTAGGCGGTGCGATGGCGAAGCCCATGTTCGAGGGAAGGGTCATATGAAGAAAACGTACATCATGAAGACCGTGTGCGCGGTCGGTTTGACGGCGGCATGCGCATGGGGTCTGGCCGGATGCTCGAGCGATGACAACGCTTCGTCGGGCACCGGCGGTGTGGCGGGCACGGTCAACGGTGTGGAAATCGCCGAAGACACCATCACCAACTACATCCAGGGCGTGCGCGAGCAGCTGGGTGCTGACGATGAAGATTCGTGGGGCACATGGCTTTCTCAGAACGATTACACCCCTGCTTCCGTGCGTGAAGAAGTGTTCAATTCCTACGCCCAGCGTGAGTTGCTGAAGGAAGGCGTCGAGGAGAAGGGCATCACCGTCGAGAGCTCCGAGATTGACGAGCAGATCGACAAGGTGAAGGCGAACTACGACACCGACGAGAAGTGGCAGGCCGCGCTCGATCAGGCGGGAATGACCGAAGATAGCTATCGCGCTGAAATAGAGCAGAAGCTCAAGGAGAACAAGCTGTACGCATCGTTCGCCTCCGACGAAGATCCCAGCGACGCTGACATGCTGCAGTACGCCCAGATGTACGCGACCGCGTACGACGGTTCCAAGCGTTCCTCTCATATCCTGTTCAATTCCGATGATGAAGCAACTGCTCAGGAAGTGCTCGACAAGCTCAACTCCGGCGAGCTTGACTTCGTCGATGCGGTGAAGGAATACTCGCAGGATCCGGGTTCTGTCGAGCGCGATGGCGATGTGGGTTGGAACAACCCCAGCAACCTGGCGAAAGAGTACAAGGACGGCCTCGAGCCGCTTGAGAAAGGCCAGTTGAGCGGTCTCGTTACCACACAGTTCGGCATCCATATCATCAAGTGCACCGATGTGTACAAGGCTCCTGAAGAAGTGACGAGCCTCGATCAGATCCCGGAAGAGTGGATATCCGTCATCGCTTCGTCGCTGAAGTCCACGAAGCAGCAGGAAGCCTACAAGAAGTGGCTTGACGAAACCACCGAGGCTGCCGACATCAAGATCAACGACATGCCTCAGGGTCTTCCCTATGATGTCGATATGTCCAAGTATCCTGCGCCGAACGCCGATAGCGGCGCAACCGACGGAACTCAGGAAGGTTCGAAGGACGGTGCCGAAGGCGGTGAGGCTGCCGACGGTGCTTCTGCCGACGGTACCGACGCTCCCGCTTCCGAGGATCAGGCCGCGACCGATGGCGCCGATTCCTCCGAGGGCAATGCCGATGCCGCCGCGGGCGACAACGCCTCCGAGCAGCCTGCGGAAGCCGCCTAAGCTTCGGGAAGGTTGGTTCATCTGAGTTCGACACGGCGGGCGTCCTTCGGGACCCCGCCGTTTCGTTTCTGGCGTGGCTGCGAGTTTGTTTGTTTGACGGCTCACCGGGTTGCTTGCCAGCCTCGGTTGCTTGTGGATCGCCCGTCCCGACCGGATGTTTCACGTGAAACATCCGCGGCCCCTTAGGAGAACCATGGATATCCAAACGCCTCCCTTCCTCGAACTGCACAACGCGGTCGTGCAGCGTGCGGGCGCGCCTATTCTGACGGTCGACTCGTTTCGACTGGAGGAAGGCGAGCATCTTGCGTTGCTGGGTCCGAACGGGTCGGGAAAATCTACGTTTGTAAAGCTGATCACGCGCGAGATGCTTCCCTTGCACCGGGAAGTGCCGCCGGTTCGGTTTCGCGGCAGCGAGCGTGCGACCCTTGCGGACGTGAAGCGGAGCTTGGGCGTCGTCTCGTCGACGATGCAGGATCAGATTTCCGTACATCTGCCTACGGTGGACGTGGTGGCCGGAGGGTTGTACGGAATGCTGGGCGTCCCGGCGCGGGTCGACGCCCAGCACTTGCACGAAGCCCGTGAGCGAGCTCGTGAGGTTATGGAGCTGCTGGGTGTTGACGAGTTGGCGGCACGCGACATCATGACGCTGTCCACCGGCCAGGCGCGACGAGTGCTCATAGCTCGTGCGCTCGTGCACGACCCCGAAGTTCTTGTGTTCGACGAGCCGTGCACCGGACTTGATCCCGAAGGTATGTATTACGTTCGGTCGAGTATGCGCACGCTTGCGAAAGCGGGAAAGGGAATCGTGCTGGTCACGCACTATCCCGAGGATATTATCCCCGAGATCAAGCGCGTCGTGCTATTGAAAAACGGTACGGTGTTCGCCGACGGGTCGAAAGGCCGGCTCTTGACGGATGGCGTGATGAGCGAGCTGTTCGACGTTCCTTTGCACGTGCAGCGCATGATCGCCGGACGTTCCACGGAGCCGGCCACGCATACTTCTCATTCCGCCGCATCCCCCACGACGTCTCCGCGATCAGCCGTACCGCATAGCACGCTTCCGCGATCCGTTGTTGACGCTGCGTCGACATCTTCTATACCCTGCGCGTCGAGTGCGAAATCCGCCTCGCCCTGTGTGCAAGCAGACGAAAATTTCGATGATGCTCGTGAAGAGGAATATTTCTCGCTTGTGAGTGCGTATTAGCTGTTGTATACTACGTAGCTGCTGCATGACCGCGCAACGCGCGAGCATGCTCGACCAATAAGCGGAGAGATGACCGAGCTGGCCGAAGGTGCACGATTGGAAATCGTGTGTGCTCCAAAAGAGTACCTAGGGTTCGAATCCCTATCTCTCCGCCAGATTACTCCCGCGCCCCCGAGGCGCGTTTCATACGGGGTTTTGCCCCGATCATACGCGGAAGGGTGGCAGAGCGGCTGAATGCGGCGGTCTCGAAAACCGTTTCACCGGCGACCCCGGTGACCAGGGTTCAAATCCCTGCCCTTCCGCCAGTTTCATCAAACAAGCGCCTTCGGGCGCTTTTTTGTTTGATAGGGGCGCCTTGATGGTAAACCGACTGAGTATTATTCTCGAATAATGCAAATAAGGTCATTCAACTGGAAAGATAATTATTCAGTGAATATTTGTGGGTAATCGACCTCTGGCGTGCGGCGAGTTCTATAGTTGCCCGAGAGAGACAGAAATAAGAGAGAAGGACCCTCCATGAACCAGGCATCCCAGACCCTCGCGCAGCTCAAGAAGGCCAGCAAGCTCGTCCGCCTCGCCTTTCACAAGAACGGCCCGAAAAGCTACAAGCGCGGCCAGGGCGCGCTGCTGAACGCGCTCGTCGACAACGACGGCACCACTCAGCGCGAGCTGGTGAAGATTCTCGGTCTCAACCGCAGCGAGCTCAAGGATATCGTGAAGAAGGCCGAGCGCAACGGCTACGTCACCATCGAGGACGCCGAAGGCGAGCGTACCTACGCCGTGAAGCTCACCGACGAGGGTCGCGAGGTCGCTCAAAAGCGCGTCGCCGCGAACGACAAGACGGCTGACGACATCATCGGATGCCTGTCTGAGGAGGAGATCGCCCAGCTGAACGCCATCACCGAGAAGCTCATCCTCTCGATGAAGGACAAGGGCATCAATGGCAAGAAGAAGGGTCGCAAAGCCCACGAGTGCTGCTGCCGCTAAATATCGCAGACGGGTTTAATCGCCGCGCATATGCGCCATCGTCCGAGCCCCCGGCTTCTCCCGAAGCCGGGGGCTCGTCCATGCAAGCCGCCCCAGCCTGCGAAGTCCACGCCTTCCGCAGCGCCCGCGCGGTTCTGACGGTCGGTAGCCGTCGCGCCGACATCGGCGCGGCTCAGCTCAGAGCTCGGCGGGGAGCGGTCGTGTCGGTTGCGGTTCAACGGCGGATCCCATCCCCCTGCGTTCCGTTCTGTCCGATGTTTCACGTGAAACATTTGTGCTGGCGAGCCGAACGCTACGGTCGAGAAGGTTTGGCACGGGTAGCAGCAATCGAAAGTCGCGTCAGCAGCAAATAGGGCGGCCCGTGCAAGTTTTTCGACTTCGTGGCATAAGCCATCATTCACGACCAGGGGTTTTGTCCTCGACGCTTCGCAACGCCCAGTCGCTCCTTCCCGATGCCGACGCAAAACGCCTGGTGAGAAAACCGGTGCTTGCAAACGGTTTGCCACGAAGTCGAAAAACTTGCAGAACCAGCCCGAAAACCAGCGCTGGCGAAACGTTTGCAGCCGCGTGACGCTCGATCTCGGCGCCGACGAAGTTGAGCGGACGCGCCTCTTGCGTCCCGCGTGCGCATCGTGCTTGCAGGTTCGCGCGGCCAAATTCTGCAGATACGCCGAAATAGCTTGGGGCGCGAGGCGAAGCTGCGGCTGCAAGCTCTACACTGGTTGGCAACGAAGTACCTCTTTTGAAAGGACAAGGCTATGGCCGATCGCGAAGTTGAGAGCTCTGACGTGGAAGTTCCCGAGATCCCCGAGATTCTGGAGAAAGTGCTCCTGTTCTCGCTCGATGAAGCCAAGGAAAAGATGACGCAGGGTTCCGACGTTGTGCCGTTCACGGCACTGGTGGTGAAGGAGAACCTGTTCATCGAGAACCATCCTGCCGACTCGGCCGAGGAATGCTTCAACCTGGCTCGTCATACGGTGGAGCATGCTCGCGGCGCCGCGGCGTACGCGCTGTGCTACGACGGCTACATCGAAATCGACGACGGCGTGAAGGACGCGCTCATCGCCGAGGGCGGCGTACCGGGCGAAGATACCGGCTACGCGGTGAGCTACCTCTACGAAATGGACGAAGAGGGCAACGTGACGTTCGAGGAAGAGCCTGCCTATGTGGGCGAGGCGCCGAACTTCATGATCGCGCTGAACGACGCCGATTCGTACGCCGAAGAGGATATCGACGAGAAGTACCTCGAAGAGGATGCGGTGGACGACGAGGAGTAGCCTCGCCCATCCGAACGAATGTTTCACGTGAAACATTCGCACAAACGCAAGTTTCTCCGAATCGGCCGCATCCTGCAAAGGTGCGGCCGATTCGCATGTGCGGCTTCTTCGGCCGCCAGGGACGCCGCCTCAGCTTTCGGGGACGCCGCCTCAGCTTTCGGGGACGCCGCTTCAGCTGTCGGGGGCGCTACCTCACCTGGCGGGGATGCTACCTCACCTGGCGGGGGCGCTGTCTCGGGTGTCGGGAGACCGCCGGCGTTTCGCGTCCGCGAAGCGCCAAATGGTTTCCACTGCGGCGAAAGCGCCGCCCGCTGCAGCTGCGCGTGCAGCTGCAGCGGGGTTTTCCACAACCCGCGACCATCCCATCGTCGCTTGTGTCGCAAGCTCCCCACCTGCGTCGTTGGTCTTCACCGCGCTGATTCAGATCGTCGACTCTCCCGCAGCGTTGGATTCGCGCTGGAAAAGATGGCAAACGGCGGGTAATCCGCGTTGGAAAACGTGGCAAGAAACGTGGAATCCGCGTGAGATCGGTGTGAGAAACGGGCAAGGTTGAGGAGGCTGCGCGCTGGATCTGCGC
>NZ_DBFEGU010000085.1:0-2894 GCF_048329335.1 Eggerthella sp.
GGTCGGAGCGATGCTACTGCATCGTGAACCCGGGCCTGCAATAGGCCGCCCCGCTCGCACGTCCACACATATATGTATATGCGCGTCTATGCGTTTACGTACATGCGCATATGGGTAGACTCACATCGAATAGAGACGAAACGGGAGGGGATGGTCCGCATGGCGCCGTTCATCAGTGAAAATATCGACCTGGTTCCTTGCATGGCCATGGCATTCAACGCGGCGATTGCGACCATGGGTTTTCTGAAAATGGTTGCATGGACCGAGCACGGCATGTCGTCGAGGATGTCCAGATACATCGACAGGTTCGGCAAGATGGGCATCGACCGCGAGATTTTGGAGGTCTATGCGCGATCGTATCTCGACGAGTCGCGCAACGCGCTCATCTGCTGGATCGTTGGCCTCGCCATCACTATGGCTGTGGGGATTGTCATCTGGGCCCACGACGTCGGCGTGGCAGTCCTCCTGACATCCGTGGTCGCGGCGGCGGTATCGATCAGGTGCATCGTCATGGCAGTGAGGGATGTGGCGGATATCCGCGACGTCCTGGCCGAAACCGACCTAGGCACCCCGACCGCGTGATTTGCCCTGGCATCCAATCAATAGGGACAAGCAGATATTCAGAAGGGACTCGATATGGGTATGCAAAGCTATATGGCGACGGTATTTGTCGGCGAGCGTGAGATTGGCGGGCCTTTTGTAAACGGTGATTTTCGTTCAAGCCTGAACTTCGCGAGGCGAGAGCTTCGCGGATACCTGCGCCTGGCTGAGAGTATCTAACGGCAGGAAGTCATGGGTGGTCGCCGTCGTGGCCTTCGTTGTGTAACCGCCCCGGCGCTTGATTTTGGCATCCTTACCGAGACGAAGGATAGCGAGACCGGCACCGTGGAGTCCAGCTTTACCGTGACGTCGGCCTACACGGCCGAGGATTTCGTATCGGATACGCGAAGCGCGTTTCTTGCCTGCGTCACCGAAGATTTCGGCGAGCAGGTCGCATCGGAGGCTGCAAGTCTCGTCGATGGTCAAATCGCGTCGATGTCGTGGTATAGGCGCTTCGAGATATGGAGCGACCTCGCATCCTACGACATATGCGGCGTTGCGAACGCCGATCATCTCATCGACGGGCTCGAGGAGCTTTCCGTCGCGCTCGCCGATGGCCGCGCGTTCGACGCAAACGGTGGAAACCCCGTCTTCCATGCTTTTCACCGGGCCGAGCGGCAAAGTGGCGACAGAGAGTTACCTGTGCCTGCCAGACGTACTCATCGACATCATTGAGACAGGGGCTTCGGGCAACCGGAGCTCTTTTCTAATATGAGCCGGCACCTCCACGGTACCGGCTCAATAACGACTGCCTACATATCCCGGATCTCGCTCAGCCGCTCATCGTCCGCGGCCTCCTCCTCGAAGCGGAACTCGTAGGGGATGGCCAACCTGGTGAGCTCAAAGGCCACCTTTCTGGTCATGGCGTTCGAGATCCGCGCCGCGCGCGCATCCTCCGCGGCCAAGTCCTGCTCGCGGAAGTAGGGGAGCGGGTAGGGGTTGACGTCCGTCTCGCCGACAATCTTCTCCACCAAGCACCCGACCTCGCGGTCCTGGACTTCTGCTAGGTTCTCGAGGTACTTCCATGCCTCGGCCGTGGCGCGGCACCGCGGCAGGCGCGGGCTCTCCCAGTTCTTGACGGTCTTCACGTCGACGCCCGCGGCCTGCGCGACGTCGGACTGGTAGAGCCCCAGGCTCTCGCGCAGCACCTTGAAGCCTGCCTTGGTGTGGATGGTCTGCATGTCCGTTCCCTTCATCTTAGATCCTCTTCTCGAAGAGCCCGTGATAGACCCCATCGATCTCGTCCTGGTATTCGCACAGGAATTCGCACTGTCCGCCCTCGAGCGCGGCGAAAAGCCCGCGCAGGGTGGCGATGCCGTAATCGTGGAACCCCGCGGGAAGGTAGAGCGTCCCGTTGTAGGGCGCGCGTCCGACCCGGTAGCACGTGAAGTCACCGAAGGCCGACCCCTCGACGCGGTAGAGGCTGTAGATGTCCCCGCCGCACCGCGCGGATCCGACCGGCTCCGTATGCCCGGCGATATCGCGGATGATCTTCCCGTCCGCGCGTCTCGCGGCCGCCTCGCGCGCGAGCGTGCGCAGCTCGGGCACGCGGTCGAGCGGATCGACGGTGTTGACCGTCTCCTCGCTTTCCGTGAACTCCTCGCCGTCGAGCGTGATTTCGCTCACGGTGGCGACCCACCGGGCGAAACCGCGCTGGCAGGCCTCGACCCTGGAGGCCGCCGCGGCCTCGTGTGCCGCCCGCAGTGCCACCTCCCGGCTGTCTCCCTCGTAATGCAGTACCGGCGAATGGAGCGGTCGCACGTCGATATCCTCGGTTCCCGTGAACAGCAGCTCGCGCGACTCCGTCACGAAGAGCGTTTCCATATAGTCCTCCCATATGCGCGCCGGGCGGCCCCATGCCGCCCGCTCGGTAGTCCTTGTACCCCCTGAGGGGAAACGTAAACGCACGCCGCGGAAAAATCGCCGGACCGGGTTCGGGAAAAGGACGGGGCCGAAAACGGCCCCTGTCTTGAAATCTGGATATGGAATCAATCAATCATCGCCATGTCGAACGCTTATATGCGAACTCGGAATCGATCATCGCTGCGCAGTCCCTCCGAGGGCGGGGCCGTCGTGCTATCTGGCGGAACTAGCCTTATTTACCCGCCGTCGGGCGTAGCGCCAACAGGTCATCCCTGATCTCATCGAGCAGCTTCCTGCACTTGAGCTCCGCGGCCTCCATCGGGCTGACGTATCCATCCTCATGCGGGTCGAAAATCATATCCGGGTCTGGCAGCCATTTGCCGTCGCCCTCGCCGAAGGCGGTCTCGGTCATGATGTCGCAGAGGCCCAGG
>NZ_DBFEGU010000086.1:0-1775 GCF_048329335.1 Eggerthella sp.
CATGGGCCAGCACGGCGAGGAGGGCGGCGGACGCCAGCCCATGAAGTCCGCCGACGAGACGGCCGCCATCATGGTGAACGCGCTGGCGAAGGACATCGGCATCCAGCCGGGCGAGAAGGTCATGCTCATCGTGAACGGCTCGGGCGCCACCACGCTCATGGAGCAGCTCATCGTGTACCGAGCCGCGGTCAAGGAGCTGGCGAAGCAGGACATCGAAGTGGTCGCGAACTTCGTCGGCGAGATGCTGACCGTGCAGGAGCAGGCCGGTTTCCAGATGTTCATGGCGCGCATGGACGACGAGCTGCTGCGTCTGTGGAACGCGCCCTGCAACACGCCGTACCTGAAGAAGTAGGAGGAGGGTCATGCTCGCTTCCCTGAGCTCCGTCCTCGCCTGGGCGGAAGAGAACGGCTGCGCTGCCGCGGCCTTCGACACGCCGAACCTGGAGCTTCTGCTCGCAGCCATCGGCGCGGCCGAGCATCGCGGCGAGCCCGTCATCATCCAGCACGCCCAGCTGCACGAAGAGGAGACGTCCATCGACGTGATCGGCCCCATCATGGTGGCGCGCGCCGAGGCTTCGCGCGTGCCCGTGTGCGTGATGCTCGATCACGGCGAGGATATGGACTACGTGCGCCGCGCGCTCGACCTGGGGTTCTCGGCCGTCATGATCGACGGCTCGCAGCTGCCCTACGAGGAGAACGTGGCGCTGACGCTGGGCGCCGTGGAGCTGGCGCGCGAGTACGGAGCCGACGTGGAGGCCGAGATCGGCTTCACCACGGGCCACGAAGGGCTCGAGAACGCCGACGACGACCGGGAGAACGTGTACACCGACCCCGACGAGGCCGCGCGCTTCGTGGCCGACACGGGCATCGACGCCCTCGCGGCCAGCGTGGGCACGGTGCACGGCTTCTACCGGGCCGAGCCGAACCTCGATTTCAAGCTGATCGAGGAGCTGCGCATCCGCTGCGGCGTGCCGCTCGTCATGCACGGGGGCAGCGGCCTGTCGTGCGAGGACACGCGGGCGGCCATCCGTGCCGGCATCCGCAAGATCAACTACTTCAGCTACATGAGCAACGCGGGCGTGCGCGCCGTCGAGGCGCTCATCGCCGAAGAGCACCCGAAGTACTTCCACGCCCTGGCCAACGCGGCGACCGCCGCCATGCAGGCCGACGCGGAAGCCGCCATGGACATGTTCAGTATGGTTCCGTCGGCCTGACGGCCGTCGGAACCAGCCGACGCTGCGGCTGGCTGTGGCACCCGATCTTCGCGCGATCCCGGATACTCGCGTACCAAAGTACGCTTCGCCTCTGCGATCCCACGAATCTCGGGCACCGCAGCCAGCCTCGCTGACTTACTACGCCAACCTGGAGACGAGAGGAGATCGGTATGACCGCAACCTATATGCACATCGGCATCCCCATCACGGAGAAGAAGCCGAACATGATCTACAACGAGGCCATGAAGTTCTGGGTGTCGAACGTCGACGACTACGACTACAAGGTGGAGTACCTCAAGTTCGAGGAGGGCACGCCCTTCCCCGAAGAGCTGCATCGTCGCTGGCACGTGGCCTACGCGGTGGACGATCTGGACCGGTACGTCGACGATGCCGACCGCGTCATCTGCGACCCCATGGACGCGGGTCCCGGTGTGCGTCTGGCCTTCGTCGAGAAGGACGGCGCCGTGATCGAGCTCTACGAGGACAAGAACTAGCGATTGGCGGTTGAGCGCGGCCCCGAAGACGGGGCCGCCGCTTTTCCGGATCGGCTTGACGGCGAAA
>NZ_DBFEGU010000087.1:0-2735 GCF_048329335.1 Eggerthella sp.
CGCGGCCTCAAGTTCGACGCGGCCCCCGGGCTCGTCTACGTGCCGAAGAAGTACACGGTCAAGAACAAGGCCGGCGAGTACAAGGTCGCGTCCTCGCGCATCCAGCTCCTCTACGCCACGCCCGACAAGGGCGCGGTGAACACCTTCCCTGTGAAAGTCGAGGCCGAGAACGTCGACGGCCGCGCGGCCAAGTCCGGAACCGCCTCGGTCGACGTCTCGTCCCCCGACACCCAGATCGAGCTCGCCCGCGACAAGGCCGCCCGCAAGTCGATCTCCGACGCCACGATCGAGTCCGTCACCGTCAACGGCATCGAGTACACGCGCGACCTCGACATGTGGACCTACGACAAGGACACCGGCACGCTCGATATCCTCATCGCCGCCGCCGGCGTGCGCAGCGTCGATATCAAGCTCGCCAACGACGCCGAGAAGAACGTCGGCTCGTGGCTGGCGTCGCTCGCCACCGAGGCCTTCGCCGGCAACGTGTGGAACATCGGAACCTGGGAGTTCCAGTCCGCGCCCTGGGCCGGCATGTCCTTCCACACCGCCGGCCACAACAAGTACACCGGCACCACCACCGGCGCCACCCTGCCGGCGGTCGAGAACCCGTCCGGCGGACGCTACGAGGCCAAGACGATCTACCAGGCGCTCGGCACGCAGAACGTCGACATCTCGGCCCTCCAGTCCGGAGCCTGGTCGATCGAGCGCACCTGCACGATCGCCGCGCAGACGGTCTCCGGCGTCACCATCCCCAGCGCGACGAAAGTGGACCTCACCTGCGGGCATGTCGGCGTGAACCCCTCCGGCCAGCTCGACCCCTCCTACAACCAGGCCGTCCACACCGACGACGACTACGGCCAGACCGTGCGCATCGCCGCCGTCAACGGCGACGAGGCGATCATCGGCGTGACCGTCCCGACCACCTTCACGCAGGCCGGAGCAGGCTTCTTCAAGATCAAGTGGAAGCTGAACAAGGTCCGCTACACTTTCTCCAAGTGCTCGGCCAACGTCTCCATCACCGACGGCAACTCCGAGTACTCCGTCGAGGGCGCCGAGTACGACATCTACCGCTCCTCCGACAACGCGCTCGTGTCGCATATCGTCACCGACGCATCGGGCAACGCCGCGCTCGACCTCGAGCCCAACCAGGCCTATTACGCCGTCGAGACCAAGGCGCCCGCCGGCTACACGCTCCACGAGGGGCATATCGGCTTCAGGACCGGCAACTCCGCCGGGACCGAGCAGCTGAAGGACGACCCGGGTGCCGTTAGACTGACAATTAACAAAAAGGATTCCGCCACTCTTGGCGATGCCCAGAACGGCTCTACGCTTGAGGGCGCCGAATATAAGGTCACATCGCTGTCTACTCCCGGTTGGGAGCAGACGGGTAAGACCAATAGCAAAGGCGTTTTGACGATTCACGATGTGCCTCTCGGTAAGATTCGCGTTGAAGAAATTAAGGCGCCAAATGGTTATAAGCTGGACTCTACGGCTCATGAATATGAAGTAAAAGCTGGGTCCTATACCGTGATTCCGTCTGGCGAAATCGATCTTGAGCCTGAGGATGATTTCAAGGAGAACCCCGTCTCGTTCGATATCGAGATCGCCAAGACCAAGGGCGGCGAGGACGACAGCTGGGAGTCCGACGACGGCAAGGGAAACGCCGCCGCGGGCGTCCAGTTCCAGATCGTCTCGAACACCACCGAGGAGGTCGTCGGAACCCTGACGACCAACGATGCCGGCTTCGCCTCCACCAAGGACGCGGCAACCTGCGACGAGACCTCCACCTCCGATGCCAAGACCGACGACCCGTCGCGCCCGTGGTTCGGCTCCGGCAAGCGCAACGCCGGCATCACCGGCGCCGTGCCCTACGACGCGGCCGGCTACACGATCCGCGAGGTCGATTCCACGGTGCCCGAGGGCTTCGACCATGTGGACGACTGGACCATCTCGGCCGACGACCTCGTGGACGGCACCACGAAGTACTACTCCGTCATCGACAAGACGCTCAACAGCCGCATCCAGATCGTCAAGACCGACGCCGAGACCGGCAACACCGTGCCCCTTTCCGGCTTCAAGTTCCAGGTGCTCGACTCGGACGGCAGCACCATGAGCTTCGCCGACCCCTACGACGCCAACGGCACCGTCGACACCTTCACGACCGACGGCGCCGGGCAGGTCACGATCCCGCAGCGCCTCAAGTCCGGCAAGTACTCCATCAAGGAAATCTCCGCCGTGGCGCCCTATACCGTCAACGGCGAGGCCGTCGGCTTCGAGGTTCCCAAGGACTACAAGAAGGCCTCCCCCGTGACCGTCATCAAGGTCGCAGACGAGCAGGCGAAGGGCAAGGCGACCATCACGAAGACGTGCTCGCATGACGGCCTGACGCTCGCCGGCGCCGAGTACGACGTCGTGGCGCAGCAGGACATCGTGTCCCCCGACGGCACCGCGCGCGCCGCGGCCGGAGACGTCGTCGACCACGTGAAGACCGGCAGCGACGGCAAGGCGACCACCAAGGAACTCTACCTCGGCGCCGGCTCGGCGACCTACGCCTTCGTCGAGACCAAGGCCCCGTCGGGCCACGTCCTCGACGAGACGCCCACCCCGTTCACCATCTCCTACAAGGACGGCGCAACCGCCGAGGTGAAGGCCACATCCGACCAGTCCGACCCCGCGACCAGGTTCGATGTGACCAAGACCGTCAAGGGCGGCGACACCCCGCTTCCCGGTGCGAA
>NZ_DBFEGU010000088.1:0-4942 GCF_048329335.1 Eggerthella sp.
ACGTTCAAACGCCAGGCGGGAACCGAGGCGCTGAGCGACATCCTGCTGCTGCGCCGCCGCCCCGAGCCCATCGCGCTTGCCGATGACGAGCTTCCCGAGTGGGTCGAGACCTCTCCCTTCGAGGACACCGTCAACATCAACCGATACTTCAACGAGCATCCCGGCCGCGCCGTCGGCGACATGTCGATCGTCAGCGGGCCCATGGGGCCCACGCTCGGCGTCAGCTTCAAGGGCGGCGCCGACGCGCTCGGCGACCGCGTGTCCGACCTGCTGCGCGACAGCGTCGACCGGGGCGGCGCCGTCGAGATGGCCGCGGTAGCGGAGCCCGCCGGCATCTCGGTCGTCCCGACCGCGCCCACGAAGTTCGAGTTCTCCGTCGCCGCGGACGGCACGATCTGGTACGGCACGGAAGACGCCGTGGAGCCCTTCACTCCCGGCGGCGGCAAGACCGGCCCCGAACGAGCCCGCGCGATGCTGTCGCTCCGCGACGGCGCCCGTGCGCTGCTCGCCCTCGAGCGCGACCCCGGCGCGGACGACGACGAGGTCGAGGAGGCCATCGCCAGGCTCTCCGCCGAATACGACTCGTTTTTCGAGCGCTACGGCCGCATCAACTCCAAGAAGAACCTCGCCGTGTTCCCCTCCAAGGGGTTCACGGACCACTCGCTAGCACTCAATCTCCTGAGCCTCGAGAAGGTGGATTCCAACGGCGAGGTGACCGGCAAGGCGGACATCCTCAAGAAGCGCCTCGTCACCCCCGAGGCGCCCACTCCCGAGCACGTCGGCAACCCGGCCGACGCCCTCGCCGTCACGATCGACGCGCGCGGCGGGGTCGATATGGACTTCCTCGCCGACCTCATGGAGACCGACGTGCAGACCGCGCTCGAGCGCCTGGGCGACCTCGTGGTCACCGACCCCGACGACGCGACGCACGTAATGACCGCCGACGAGTACCTTTCCGGCGACGTGGGCGGCAAGCTCGAGCACGTCAGCGCGCTGCTGGACGCCGAGCGCGGGCGCGCGGAGCGCCAGACCCGTCAGGCCTGGAACGAACACCTCGGGTTCTCCGTCGATGCCGACGACCTGCCCGTCGACGTCCGCAACGCGCTCGCGCAGCTGCGCAAGACGCACTTATGGGAGAGCAGCCTGAACCCCACCACCTCGCGCTTCGCGGTGGACGGCTTCGCGCATGCCGAAGGCCTCGACCACGGCGCCCGCCGCATCAGCTGGGATTGCTGGCCGGCGCTCATCCCCCTCGCGCTCGAGGCATACGACGGGCCGCGCCCGATCGCTGTTCAAGACGGTGACGACCGCGCATCGGTGTCCACCGGCAACCCACTGATCGACCTGCTGGCCCGCGGCCTCGGCGACTTCTATTCGGGCCAAATCAACATCGACATTGCGAAGACGCCCTCGCACGCGATCAAGTACCTCGTCTGCGACAGCGGCCTATCCGATGAGGAGCTGGGCGCCTTCTTCGCCGCGGGCGGCTCGGGCATCCTCAACAGGTCGGAGTATTTCGAGACCTTCCGCGCGGTCGCCGGCGTCGAGATCGAGCCGCCCGTCCGCTCGTCCTACGGGGAGGTCTCCGTGAGGGAGGCGCGTATCGAGAACGGCATGCGTCTGGCCCGCGCCCTCAGGGCGGCGCCCGACGCCGTCGAGTACCTGTACCGCATCGAGCGGAAGCAGCGCTCCGAGGACCGTGTCACGAAAGCCGATCTGCTCCGCCGCGACGGCCGCCCCTCCTACCTGGTCGACTACTATTCCGGCGAGCCGGCAAAGCTGTCCGACCTCGCCACCGAGGAGGGGCTGGAGCGCTTCCGCGAGCACAAGGCCGCGCTTCATGGAGGCCGCCAAGCTCGCCGTCCCGCCCGTAGATCCGGACCGCGTCGCGGCCCTCGAGCGCCTGGAATCGCGCCTCGAGGCCGTCCAGCCGGTCAAGCTCGTCCCCGGGCAGATCGCCTGCCAGCTCGGAAGCTCCTGGGTCCCCGCGTCGGTGATCCGCGACTTCGCGCTCGAGACCTTCAAAATCGGCTACGGGCACGAGAGCAGGGTGCGCGGCAGCTACCAGACCGCCGCCCAGGCGCGCGGCCTCGAGGTCCGCTACTCCGAGGTGTCCGGCAGGTGGAGCGTTACGTCCGCCAGCGGCGGTATGGACGAGTCGGTCGCGAAGAAGTGGGGCGTGGGCTCCTACAACTGCTTCATGATCCTCACCGCCGCACTCAACGGCGGCCTCATCCAGATCGAGAAGGACAACCCCGACTACAACCCGGTCGCAGAAAAGTCCAAGAAGAAGATCCCCGACCCGGTGGCAACGGCCGCCGCCAACGCCAAGCGCCGCGAGCTCGAGGAGGCCTTCCGCGAGTGGGTCTGGAAGGACGAGGACCGCGCGGCCATGCTCGCCGACATCTACAACCGAAAGCTCAACCGCGTCGCCCCGCGCGCGTACAGCGGCGACTACCTCTCGCTGCCGGGGATGTCGCCCGACATCCAGCTCAGGAAGCACCAGCGCGACGCGGTGGCGCGCATCATCCAGGACGGCGAGGGCACGCTGATCGCGCACACGGTCGGCGCCGGCAAGACCTTCACCGGCATCACCGCCATGCACGAGCTCAAGCGCCTTGGGCGAGCCCGCAAGCCGATGATCGTCGTGCCGAACAACCTCACCGAGCAGTGGGCCGCCGATTACCTCAAGCTCTACCCCGACGCAAAGCTGCTCGTCCTCACCGACGCCGCGGCGAAAAGCCCCGACTCGGTGCGCCGGTTCTGGGGGCAGGCGGCATCGGGCGACTGGGACGCCGTCATCGTCGGATTCAGCCGCTTCGAAAAACTCCAGATGTCATACGGTGCGCAGAAGGCGGCGCTCACGGCGCGCATCGACGAGCTCGAGGAATCCAGACTCATGGAGCTGGAGGACGGCGCCGGGGAGAAGGACTTCTCGGTCAAGCAGATCGAGGGCGTGCGCGACAAGTTCAAGAGCAAGCTCCAGTCGCTCGAGAAGCGAAACGCATCCAAGACGCTCGAGGGCGCGACGTTCGAGGAGGTCGGCTGCGACGCGATATTCGTCGACGAGGCCCACTACTTCAAGAACCTCGCGGTGTCGGGCGGATCGGTGCCCGGCATGCAGACCAGCGACGCGGCCAAGTGCGAGGACCTTCTGATGAAGTGCGAGTACCTGCGCGATAACGGACGCGGCAACAACATCGTGTTCGCCACGGGCACGCCCGTCACGAACACGATGGCCGAGCTCTACAACATGCAGCGCTACCTCTCGCCGAACCTGCTGGACAGCCAGGGGGTCTCGAACTTCAGCGCGTGGGCCAAGACCTTCGGCGAGGTCACCGAGACCCTGGAGCCCAAGCCCGAGGGCGGCGGCCTGGATATCAAGCGACGCTTCGCGAGGTTCCAGAACCTCCCCGAGCTCATGAGCTCGTTCCACTGCTACAGCGACATCATGACCGCCGACGACCTCGACCTCGACCTCCCCGAGCTCGAGAGCCACGCGGTCGCGGTCCCGGCGACGCCCGAACAGCTCGCCGAGGTCGAGGCGCTGGTGGAGCGCGGCGAGAAGGTCCACGCCGGCTGCGACCCGAGCATGGACAATATGCTCAAGATCACCGGCGACGGCAGGAAGGTCGCGCTCGACCCGAAGCTGCTCTACCTCGAGGACGACCCCGACATGGAGCCCCTTTCGGGCGGCAAGGTCGACGAGTGCGTGCGCAACATCCTCGACATCCGCGACCGCACCGAGGGCGAGCGCGGCGCCCAGCTCGTGTTCGTCGACTCCTCCACGCCCGCCTCCGGGCGCTGGAACATCCAGGACGACGTGCGCCGCCGCCTCATCGAGGCCGGCGTCCCCGAGTCCGAGATCGCCTGCGTCACCGACGCCAAGGGCAAGTCGAAGCTGAAGGAGGCGCTGTACGAGAAGGTGCGCAGCGGCGATATCCGCATCCTGCTGGGCTCGACCACGACGCTGGGCACCGGAACGAACGTGCAGACGCGCCTGGCCGCGATCCACGACCTCGACTGCCCGTGGCGACCGTCCGACCTCGAACAGCGCCTCGGGCGCATCGTGCGCCAGGGCAACACCTTCGACCACGTCCACGACTTCCGCTACGTGTCGACCGGCACGTTCGACAGCTACCTATACTCCATCGTCGAGCGCAAGCAGCGCTTCATCAGCCAGGTCTTCACGAACAAGTCGCCCGTGCGAACGATGGACGACCTGGACGAGACCGTGCTGTCTCTCGCCCAGATGAAGCAGATCGCCGAGGGCGACCCCACCGTGGCCGAGCGCATGGACGTCGAGAACAAGATCGGCCAGCTCAAGCTCATGATGGCATCGCACCTGGAGGGCCTGGCCGACGTCCAGCACAAGATCGAGACGCAGTACCGGCCACTCGTCGAGGCGCTGACCGCCCAGCGCGACATGCTCGCCGACGACGAGATCCCGTTCGCGGAGGCGGACCTTGTCCGCCAGCAGACGCTCGGCTCCAAGGACAGCTTCATCACCGTCGGCGGCACGCACATCGCCGACAAGGAGGAGGCCATCCGCGCACTGCGCCGCGCCGCCTACGGCGTCCGACCCGGCTGCGAGGAGACCATCGGAACCTACCGCGGCCTTTCGGTCGTGTGTCGCCGCCAGCACGTCCTCGACGACGACTGGCTGCCCTATATCGGCCTGGCGGTCGATGCCGCCAAACACGTCCACATGTCGGACAGGGTCTTCCCTTCCGGAGAGAAAGGAGCATTCACCGTGCTTACCCAGATGGACCGCATCATCGCCCGAGACGCGAAGGGCCCCGCGGAGATCGAGCTGAAGCTGCGCGAAGCGCAGCACGCGCTCGCCGACGCGCAGAAGGCGGCCAAGGAGCCGTTCCCCAAGCAGACCGAGCTCGACGAGGCCGAACAGCGCCTCGCCGTCCTCGAGCAGGAGCGCATCGAG